>CAIPGK010000065.1 GCA_903864575.1 uncultured Chloroflexota bacterium | reverse complement strand
GCGGCCGCGCTCTCCCGCCGCGAAACGGAGATCCTGCACCTCGTGGCGCAGGGACAGAGCAACAAGGAGATCGCCCTCGTGCTGGGCATCTCCGACCAGACGGTGAAGAACAACATCACGTCCCTGCTGCGCAAACTCGGCGTGCAGGACAGGACGCAGGCGGTAATCCACGCCCTGCGGCACGGATGGATCGAGGTCGCAACGCCGGATGTGGTCGAGGACGGCCGCAAGGCGGGAGACTAGAACAGGACAGCCCGCACGTCGCCGGGTCGTTCCCGCTGCTGGGTTCGTTCATGCGGCAGACGACAGGCGGGATAAGACAGCGGAGCATGGAACGAGGCGCGGCAATCGGCCGCGTCTCGTTCGCGTTCGTTCGGGATGCCAGGGAAGCCCGGGTGTTAAACCGCGGTCCATGCGCCGATGTTGCGGAAGCGTTCGTAGCGGGAGGCGATGAGGCGATCGGCGGCGGCGGGGTCACCGGGGGGGTACTGCGCGAGCAGGTCGTTCAGGTGGCGCGCGATGACCTCGCCGGCCGCCTTGATGGTTCCGCGCGGGGATTCATGGGCTGGCGCCGGTTCGGGGATCACCTCGTCGACGAGGCCGAACGCCTGGAGTTCGTTGGCGGTGATCCGCATGGTCTGGGCGGCCTCGGCGGCCTTGCTCGCGTCCTTCCAGAGGATCGCGGCGCAGGCCTCGGGGGACGCGACGGCGTAGATCGAGTTCTCCAGCATCAGGATGCGGTCGGCCACGCCGATGGCGAGCGCGCCGCCGCTGCCGCCCTCGCCGATGACGAGCGCGATGGTCGGAACGGCGAGCCCGGCCATGGTCAGCAGGCTCTCCGCGATGGCGGTGGCCTGCCCGCGCTCCTCGGAGCCGATGCCCGGCTCCGCGCCGGGGGTGTCGATGAAGCTGAGTACCGGAAATCCGAACTTCTCGGCGTGGCGCATCAGCCGCTCGGCCTTGCGGTAGCCCTCGGGCCGGGCCATGCCGAAGTTGCGGGCGATGTTCTCCTTCGTGTCCGAACCCTTCTGGTGGCCGAGGACGATGACGGTCCGCCCGTTGAAGGTCGCGATGCCGCCGATCAGGGCGCGGTCGTCGCCGAAGGTGCGGTCGCCGTGGAGTTCCACAAAATCCCGGGTGAGGTCCCGGATGTAATCGAGGACATGGGGGCGATCCGGGTGGCGCGCGAGCTTGACGCGGTCCCATGCGGCGAGAGGGGCGTCGGTCATGTGCGCGCTCCGGACCGGGGAACCGCCTTGCTGTAGAGGACGAAGAGGCGGCCGAGGGTCTCGCGAAGAACATCGCGGGGAACGATCGCATCGATCATCCCGTGGTCCAGCAGGAACTCGGCGGTCTGGAAGCCCTCGGGCAGTTTCTGCTTGGTGATCTGCTCGATGACGCGCGGTCCGGCAAAGCCGATCAGCGCCTTCGGCTCGGCGATGATGATGTCCGCGACGGTTGCGTAGGAGGCCGTCACGCCCCCGTAGCAGGGATCGGTCAGCAGGGCGATGTGGGGGACACCCGCGTGGCCGAGACGGTTCAGGGCGGCGACGGTCTTGGCCATCTGCATGAGCGAGAGCAGGCCCTCATGCATGCGGGCGCCGCCCGAGGCGGAGACGGTCAACACCGGGATCCGGCGCTCGGCGGCGCGCTCGATGGCGCGGACGAGTTTCTCGCCAAAGACCGAGCCCATGCTCGCGCCGAGGAAGTCGAAATCGGCAACCGCGAGGGCGACCGGGCGGCCCTCGATCAGGGCCTCGCCAGTGACGAGCGATTCGTTCTCGCCGGTGCGCTTCGCGGTCTGGGCGAGTTTGTCCGCGTACCCGCCGCTGCCGTCGACGAAGTCGAGGGGGTCCTGTGGGCGGACGTCGACGTCCCATTCGACAAAGGAATCGGGGTCGGTGAGGGATTCGATCCGTTGGCGCGCACGGAGCCGGAAATGGTGATGACACTTCGGGCAGACGCGGTTGGTGCGGTCGAGTTCCTTGGTGTAGATCAGGTCCCCGCACGAGGGGCACTTGGTCCACAGATCATCGGGGATGTGGGGGGCTTCACGGCTGTCCGCCGGTGGTTGCGGCCGGAATTTGCCGCGGCGGCCGAGGAACTCTCGCATCGCGGGCATGGCGTCCGTCCGTCTCCCGGAAGATACGGCGCGGGGATGCGCCGAATGTTGAAGGATCCCGTCCCCGGTCGTGCGTTTGGGGATGGTACGCGAGTGGATAGGCGGCAACAAGGCGGGAGGACGGGCCTCCGGTCGTGATTCCGCGGATCGCGTCGGTTGCTCCGGCGATTGCGGCAGGGTCGCGGCCCGGCCTATGGCAGGGGCGGGCGCCGCCGCAACCAGCCGAGCAGCGCGAACAGGCCGCCCGGGAAGGCGGCGATCGCCCACGGGGTCGGGCCCGCGCCGCGGCGATGGGCATCCCGCGAAATCCACGCGGCGATGAGGGCGTGGGAGGCGATGGTGGCCAGCAGCCAAAGGGTCCGGAAGCGGCGGGAGGACGGCAGCATGGTCGGCGATCTCAGTCCGCAGGGCTCGCGGCGGGGGCGGGGCCAGCGGCGCCGGAGGGTGTGACCTGCCGTTCCTTGCGGGTGCGGTCCACCAGCAGGATGCCGACGCTGGCGATGACGCCCATCACGACGTTGACCACGAGCGACAGATCGTAGGCGCCGGTGGCGTCGTAGATGAGGCCATCCACGAAGGAGGCGATGCCGAACCCGAGGTTCATGAAGGTGAACATGGTGCCGAAAATGAGGGCGTAGTGCAGCTTGCCGTAGCGGTCGGCGGAGATCGCCGCGGTGATCGGGGTGGTGGCGCTCCAGGAGATGCCGAGGATGATGGCGTAGAGGTAGACGAGATTTCCGACCGGCAGAATCAGCAGCAGCAGGAAGGCGATCGCGCGCAGGAAATAGACGATGGCCAGCACGGAGGTGCGCTTGTGCCGGTCGGCGGCGATGCCGAAGAGCAGGCTGCCGATGATACTCGCGGCGGCGGTAACGGAGATGACGGTGCTGGCGACCACATGGCTCATGCCCATGTCGTCGGCGTGGGCGACCCAGTGGGTCTGGGGGAAGGCCATCGTCCAGCCGCAGGTGACGAAGCCGAAAGCGAGGAGCCAGAAGGCAGGGCCCGTGAGGGCATCCCTGAGGGTGGAGCCGGAGAGGCCCGCGTCCTTGGCGGAGAGGGAGGAGCCGGCGGGCCCATCCTTGAGGAAGATCATGCCCAGGGGAACCATCACCAGCAACAGGAAGGCGGCGATGATCATGAAGGTGGTGGAGATGTTGGTCTGGGCGAGGATGGCCGCGGCGATGGGAACGATCAGCAGCTGCCCGAAGGCCGAACCGGAGGTGGCGACGGACATTGCCGCGCCGCGCTTGCCGGAGAACCAGCGGGAGACGAACGCCGTGGCGTTCACCGGACTGGCGGCGGCGAAGCCGATCGAACTGAGCACGCCCCAGTAGAGATAGACCTGCCAGAGCTGGTCGGCGCGGGACATGGGAACCAGCGCGAGGCCGAGAATGGTGCACCCCGCGAGGACGATCTTCTTCGGGCCAACGCGGTCCACCAGCAGCCCGATGAAGGGCTGGAAGACCGAGAGCAGGATCATGCCGATGAGGACGGCTCCGGAGAGATGGGCGCGGTCCCAGCCATACTCCTCCGACATCGGCTTGAGGGTGACGCCGAAGAGGAAGCGCGCGCCGCTGGCGACCATGAGAATCGCGGTAAGGGCGATGACGACGACCCAGCCGGACCGGCTGTCGACGCAACCGCTGGTTCAGCCGTGGGACGAAGCAGGCGCTTCCTGCCGCGGCTGCTGGACGAGAGGGGCTTTGCGGTCGCTCATTGGCGGCATCTCCGTCGGGGACGGGCGAATAATTATGACGCGCATTGTATGACGAAGTGGCAATGTGACCGAGCCTCGTTGCTGACGCCGCGGCCTTCTCCTCCGTGCCGCACGGACTGCCGCGGCCCGATGCTATCGTTTCAACGCCAGACGGGGCCGGGCGCGAGGATTGGCGATGGGAGGGATCGGGATGGCGCATGGCGCGGAGCGGGAGCCGACCGGACAGCGGATGGTCTCGGGGTCGGCGCGAACGCTGGCGTTCGTGGCCTTGCTGCTCGGGTCGCTGGCGACGATGCTCAACACCTCGGTGGTCAATGTCGCGCTGCCGCGGATCGCATCCGAGCTCCAGGCCGACGGCGTGCAGATCGACCTGATCGCGGACGGCGACTCGCTCGCGCTGACCGCGCTGGTGCTGCTGTTCGGCGCCATCGGCGACAAGTACGGCCGGAAGAAAATGTTCGTCGGCGGGTCGCTGCTGCTGGCGATCTTCTCGTTGTTCTGCTCCCGCGCCGGGACCGCGACCGAACTCACCCTGTGGCGGATCGCGGTCGGTGGGGCCTCTGCGATGCTCTTCCCGACCACGCTCTCGATGACCACCGGGCTCTACCCGGAGGTCGAGCAACGGGCGAAGGCGGTGGCGGTGTGGACCGGCGTCGCGGCTGTCGGAGCGGCGATCGCGCCAATCCTGTCCGGGTGGCTGCTGGAGGCGTTCGACTGGCCCGCCATCTTCCTGATCTCCGTGCCGATCGCGCTGGTGGCTGGGGTCGTCGCCTGGCGGCTGCTGCCGGAGCAGCGGGATGCCGAAATGCCGGGGATCGACTGGCTCGGCGGTCTCCTTGCGGCATGCACCCTTGCCGGCCTGCTGCTGGCCACGATTCTCATGCCGGTGGAGGGCGTCACCCCGGTAACGCTGTCGGCGCTCGTGCTCGGGGTCGCAGGATTGCTCGGCTTCATCTGGCAGGAGCGGCGGACGGCGCACCCGCTGCTCGACCTGGAGGCCTTTGGCAACAGCCGCTTCTCCGGCGGTGCGGCGGTGGTGCTGCTGCTGTTCATGGCGCTGGCCGGACTGATGTTCCTCGCGGCGCAGTTCACGCAGAACGTGCTGGGGTACTCGCCGCTGAAGGCCGGGTTCGCGCAGCTGCCGGTGACCCTCGGGGTGATCGCGATGACGCCGCTGAACGTGCCGCTGGCGGAGCGGTTCGGGCCGCGCAAGGTGGCGGCGATGGGGCTGCTGCTGGTGGCGGCGGGTCTTGGGCTGGTGCAGTGGTGGACGCTGGATTCCGGCTACCTGCCGATCGGAGCGAGCTTCGCGCTGATCGGGGTCGGCCTCGGGCTGGCGATGGCGCCGGCGACGAGCAGCATCCTCGGGTCGCTGCCGCTGTCGCAGGCGGGCGTGGCCTCGGCCGTGAACGATCTCACCCGCGACTTCGGCGGGGCGCTGGGGGTGGCGGTGATGGGCGCGCTGGCGTCCGTGACCTACGGGAAGGCAATCCAGCAGGTCTACGAGGGACTGACCCCGGAGCAGCAGGCGTCGATCCCGGAAAACGTGGTGCGGGTGGCGCGGAGTTCGCTGACCGGAGCGCTGGAAATCGCCCGCGCCTACCCGGGACCGAACGCCGACGCGCTCGTGCAGGTAGCGCGGGAAGCATTCCTCGGCGGGCAAGCGAAGGCGGCGGCCGCGGGCGCGGCGCTGGCGCTGGCGGGGCTGGTGGTCGCGTGGTTCTGCCTGCCGGAGCGGGAAGGGTAGGAGCGTGGTTTCGCCACGATGAATATCCTACGGGGCAATAATGCAGAACGTGGTATCTCTGTAATGAATCAGGTGACGGCTTTGGGTTGATCCAGGAAAGCGTCTTCGCCATGCGACTCTCTCAAACGCTTGCGGCCGTGACGTCGGTCGTATTGGCAGCCATCGTCATGGGCCTGTTGCTCGACGGCAAACAGGACACGTCTGTAGTCAATTTGTCGTTCAGTTCCGAAGATGCAACACGCATGGCCAGCGGCGAATTTGTGCTGCCCGGGCCAGACGTGCTGGCAACCGCCGAGGCGGAGTTCGCCGGGACCGCCACCGCGGCTCCGTAGCTTCGGGCCGGCGAGGTTCACGCAGCAGGAATGGATAGTTGGATCGGGCGGTGCGTTGCCGGTGAGAAGCTCACCCGCGGCGCATTGCCCGGTTCCGTGTTCCAAAGCCGGGGTTCGTGGCGTGTCGGATTGACGGAGTTTCCGGGCGGATGCTCGGGATCGAGGCGAACGGCGTAAACTTGCCTCAAGATACCGGAGGTCGCCATGGTCGCTGTTCGCCTGATGTCCGCCGCCGATCTCGCCGCCCTGCCCGATGACGAGCGTGGCGAATTGCTCGATGGGGTGATGCTGCCGATGACGCCCGTCAAGGAAGAGCATTGGCGGATCACGGGAAAACTGATGGGAGCGCTGTCAGCCTATCTCCACGCCAACGATCTCGGCGTCGCCGGGCCCGAGCGGGGATATCTGCTGCGCGCCAACCCTGATACCGTGCTCGCTCCGGACGTGTCGTATGTGTCCCACGCGCGCAATGTGCGCGACCGTGACCTGCCGGGGTTCGCGGCGCTGGCTCCCGATCTGGCGATCGAGGGGCGGTCGCCGGGCAACAGCAATGCGGACGTGCGCCAACGAGTCGATCTCTACCTGGAGGCCGGGTGCCCGATGGTGTGGGTTGTAGATCCCGCTGCCCGCGCGATCGTCGTTCATGAACCCGGCCAGGACGCGGCTACGCATTATCCCGGCGACGTGATCGAGGGCGGCTCCGTCCTGCCGGGGTTTTCATTGCCGGTCGAGGATGTCTTCGCCTGATGCGCCCGAAGGGTTTCCACCCGAGAGATGATGCGGTTCCCGCCGCCATCCCGGACGGGTCCCGGTGCGCGGAGGACAAGGTAACTGGAGGACGCGATGGTAGCCGTTCGTCTGATGTCCGCCGCCGACCTCGCCGCCCTGCCCGATGACGAGCGCGGCGAATTGCTCGATGGGGTGATGCTGCCGATGACGCCGGTCCAGGAAGATCACTGGGGCGTGGCTGGCGCTGTTTCCGGGGCGATCTATGTCTGGTTGAAGGACAATCCCCTGGGCCGGGTCGGTCCCGAGCGGGGGTATCTGCTGCGAGCCAATCCGGATACGGTGCTGGCCCCGGATGTGTCGTATGTGTCCCATGCGCGGAACATTCCCGACCGGGGGCTGGCGGGGTTTGCCGCCTTTGCGCCGGATCTCGCGGTCGAGGTGCGTTCTCCGGGGAACCGGAGCCCGGAAGTCAGGCAGCGAGTGGATCTGTACCTGTCCGCGGGGTGCCTGCTCGTTTGGGTCGTCGATCCGGAGGCGCGGACGGTGACTGTCCATGCGCCTGATGCCCCGGCGATGCTGCTTCGGCCTGGCGACATGCTCGGTGGCGGCGCCGTGCTGCCCGGGTTCTCGATGCCGGTCGAGGATGTCTTCGCCTGACGGCGTCGTGCGCGCGGAGAATGGCGCATGACGGGCCGTCGCGGGCCATCGCGATCGCACGGGTTGGCGAGCGGCAGCCGCCGGAGCAGGGAGGGCGCATTGGCTCCCGCTCCGGCGGTGCGCCAACGCTATTCCGCGGTCAGACGGGTAAACATCACGCCGGGCATGTCGCCCTCGATCTCATCGGCGCCCGGCGGCGCGCTCAGGATGCCGCTGATGCCTTCGCCCTGGCCCTCCGCCGTGAAGGTCCGGATGTCGTAGAGGACGCCATGTTCGGCATCTGGCGTTTCGGCCCAGGCTCCGTGCCACGTCCGCCCCGCATCATCGGTGGCGATCAGGATGCCGCCGGGGATGAAGGAATAATGCGCCTGCTGGTCAGGACCGGCTGCCTTCCAGGTTCCGATGATGGACGGCTGCCCTGTGGCCTGAGCCTTGGCCACCGTGGCGACCGGCCCGAGCAATCCGAGCGCCGCGCCTGCAACCAGCGACCGACGGTGAGTGGGCATCTGAGTGACTCCTCTTCAACGTACAGCGTAATCGCTGACACTATGATCATCATTGACGAGGAACACATATTGGCTACTGGATTGCTCAAAGAAGCTCGTGGTTGCGGAAGAAAGGGACCTCACGGAAGACCCGCTACCCACGATCACCGCTTGAACTGCTTCTCCAGTTCCCCGCGGGTCATGTGGAGCATCGTGGGGCGTCCGTGGCCGCAGGCGCGGG
>CAIPGK010000064.1 GCA_903864575.1 uncultured Chloroflexota bacterium | reverse complement strand
TCCCCGCGCCACCGACGGCTGGAAACCGCATTCCAGCCTCGACACGTAACGAACTTGGCCGGTTGTGCTGACCGGCCGCCGCGCATCCGGTGAGGCGGATGCGTGTTCGAGGGCGAGGGAGCGAACCATGCCGATTCACCGTTCGACGCGGCGATGCGTCCTCAGGGTCGCAATGACCGTTGGCCTGCTGGCCGCGGCCATCGCGCCGTCAAGCGCGTGGCAGCCCCACGCGGCCCGCGCGGCAGATTCTGCGGTTGTGAGCAATCCGGACGGGATCAACCTGCGCGAATCTCCCGGCTACGACGGCGCGGTGCTCGGCACGCTCGATGACGGCACCTGGCTCGGCCTCCGTACCTCCGAGGTCGACACCGTGCTCGACGTGGATGGCGAAACCCGCTGGTGGCCGGTGAGTACGCCACTCGGGGACGGCTGGGTGGCCGGATTCAGCATCGCGCTCGACGGCTGGGCCGGCGATGAATCCGCCAGCGGCGAGGAGTCCGCGGTCGAAGGCGACACCGGTTTTCAGCAGTGGGAATCGACCGGTGACGCGTCGTCCCACGAGACCGCCGCCGCCAGTGATCAGTCCATCGACAGCGTCGATGGTGAATACACTGGCGGCGAGATGGCCTGGGTAAGCGAAGAAGGCGGGGCAAACTTCCGGGCCGAACCCGGAACCTCCGCCGAAGTCCTGTGGACCGTCGGGTACGGTACCGAGGTCATGCTCCGTCTCGCCTCCTCCGAGACAGTCTGGGCCGACGGCAGCCGGTGGTGGCCAGTGACGGTCGGCGACAGCGAAGGCTGGATCGCCGGGGAAACCCTCTCCCCGATCGATCTGCCCGCCGCCGCGGCGAGCCCGGATCTGCCGGAGACCGCCGAGGACGAATCCGCGCAGGCCGTCATCGACGACGCCCCGGCGACCAGCGAGAACGCCTCCCCGGCCGGTGATGGCGCCGCTCCGCTCATGGCCTGGGCCAAGGTGCTTACCGACGACGGCTCGGGTCTCAACCTCCGCGCCGACCCCGCGCCTGATGCCGAGCGCATCGGAAACGCGGAGGAGTTCGATGTGGTCGAGGTCCTGCAGGGTCCGACGACCGATCCGGTCGGCAACGGCTGGTATCTCGTGAAGAACGGCGGCGTCACCGGGTGGGCCTTCGGAGACTATCTTTCCGAGACTGCGGACCCCGCAACGGCTTCCGGCCCGGGCGTGGCCACCGGATCCTTTATGTACCCCGTCAAGCGCTTCACCTTTACCCAGGGGTATGGCTGCAGCGAGTACTGGTGGCACTATGCCTACAACGCCGCCTGGGGTTGCGCCGTACACAACGGCATCGACCTCGCCGCCTCCTACGGCACTCCCATCATGGCCTCCGACGGCGGCATCGTGGAGGAGTCCGGGTGGTGTGACTGCGGGCTCGGCTGGTACGTGAAACTCGACCACGAGAACGGATTCGAGACTGCCTACGGCCACCTCTCCGAGTACCTCGTGGAGCCCGGCCAGATGGTCGAAAAGGGTCAGGTGATCGGATACATGGGCAGCAGCGGCAACTCCACCGGCTCCCACGTCCACTTCATGGT
>CAIPGK010000063.1 GCA_903864575.1 uncultured Chloroflexota bacterium | reverse complement strand
GACCTCGCCGGCGAACACCGCGGGAATCGCGCCGAGCCAGGCGAGCGCGCCGCGCCGGCCTACCGTGGCCGCCGCTAGCCGTCGAACCCGCGCATCGAACGCCGCGCCGTCCATTCCCACCCCCCATGCATCATCTTCCCGAGGAGAATCATCGCCCCTCGATCGCTGCGTGACCAACTCGTGAAAGCCTGATTAAAGCCGTTTTGACGTTAGCATACCGGCGTTACCGGTCCGTTACGCGATGCCGAATCGGCGCGCTCGTCTATCCGTCAAGGCGTGCGTACAACTCCTGCATCGCGTCACCGTACCTGCTCCAGCCGTTGTAGCCGAGCGCGGCGCCGCCCTCCACGACGCGCCGTTCCAGTTCGGCAGGGGTGCAACCGGTCAGGGCGAGCGCGAACCTGGCGTCATCGGTGGCAGGGTTGGCCAGGACGGACGCGGCGGCCATCAGCAACTGGCGGCGGTAGATGCGCGGCTGCTCCGGCCATCCGCTCTCGAACAATGCCAGCACCCGTTCCATCATCCGCTCGCCCCAGCGCCGGTCGATCTCCTCCAGCACGCTCACCGAGGCGATCTCCCGCACCCCCGGCTGCCTGCCCTTCACCAGCAGGATGCCGTACCGGTCGAGCAGATCCTTCATCGACCCGGCAAGGTTCTCGCCCGCCGCGGCGCGCGCCTGGAATGCATCGATTGCGGATAACGGCAGACGCTCGCGGTTCAGCAACAGGAAGATCAGCCGCTCCTCATCCCGCGTCAGATTGCGGTAAACCGCGCATGGGACCAGACAACTCGCCATCCCGAGATCGAGGATCGACTGGTGGCGGTGCTGGCCGTCGATGATGTAGAAGCGGCCATCCTCGCGCTCGGAAACGTAGAGCAATCCCAACCCGTCCGGGTTGAAGTTGCGCCGGATCGCCTCCACCCGGAACGAGCGGATCGTCCGGTTGTAGTCGCTGTCGCGCTGCAGATCACCCGCCGGGATCCAGCGCATCTCGCTCACGCGGCCGAGGTGCGTCAGCAATCTCGGCCGCTCCCGGCGGGCCAGCCGAACCGGCCTGCTCGCCTCCTGCTCCCGCTCCGCCGCCTGCTCCGTCATCTCGCCCGCTCCTGCCTGTCCGTACATTGCTCCAGCATACGCGACCCCCGCCTTGCTGTCACCGCGCGGCATTCAGGACGGACGAACAACCCGGGCGACCGGTTCCGGCGCGGTGCAATCTCCCGGACGATTCCGCCTCGCAATCCGTCCCAAGTCGGGACAGTCGTTCGCAAATCATCGCTTTGTCGCCATACGCGCCAAACACGGCTTCCGTCGCGAACCCGTCATGCCACGCATGCCGCCTGTCCCGACTTGGGACACCCTGTCACCAGACCCTGCCCCGGGACGGCCCGCGGCAAACCTGGCGGCCAGTTCGGAGAGCGGCGAACGCTGTTCCTGTCCCAACCCGGGACGACGCCGCATCCATCGCCGCGTCTGGGGGTGCTTGTCATTCACCGGCTGCCGCTGCGGCGAGCGCGCAGACCCCCACGATCCTCCTGCTCATGGGCGCGGTTGTCCCAGGTTGGGACACCATCGGCCGGTGTTGTCGGATGGAACGCCGGGTGGCCCGCTCGGTCTCCCGGATGCTCCGATACGGTGGCCGGGCGATCCTCGCCACCACCGCCAGTGGGAAAACCGGGGTGCTATCATGCTTCAGGTGTCCGGACAACGAGGCACCCGGCCGCCGGACCAGACCGCAACCCAGGAGAGAATCACCGCATGGCAGCGACCGCCAACAGCGCCGCCGCATCACCAGGGCGTCCCGACCCCGCTTCGACGCTGCTCCAGAAAAGCGGCAAGATCGAGCCGATGCTCATCGACGCGCTGCAGGAGAACCCGTGGCAGCCCCGGCTTTCCATCGCCCCGAACGAACTTGAGGATCTCAAGAAATCGATCGTCGACTTCGGCTTCATTGGCTACGTCCCCGTCCGCCGCGCCGACCCCGACGATCCCTCCAGCCCGCTGGAGATCGTCTTCGGCCACCGCCGCGTGCTGGCCGCCCGCATGCTCGGAATGCAGACTGTTCCGGTCATGCTCTGCGAGCTCGACGACGCCGCGATGATGCGGCTCGCCTTCGTCGAGAACTCCACCCAGAAGAAGATGACCTACTGGGAGGAGGCGCTCCATTTCCGCGAGATGCGCGACCAGCTCGGTCTCAGCGTGCGCAAGCTGGCCGAACTGCTCGGGCTCTCCCGCAACTATGTCCACGGCAGGCTGACCCTGCTCAATCTCCCGCAAGGCTCGCCGCTGCGCGTCGCCGCGGAGCGAAACGACATCGCGATGGCCAATGCCCTCGTCTTCGCCAATCTTGCGCGGACGCTCGACGAAGCTCACCTCGAAACCCTGTTGAACGACCTCCGCAAGGGTGAAATCAGCCTCGACGACCTGCAGGCGCTCGAGCGGTCGCTGGCGAAATTCCAGGAGATCGGAGACGGCGATCCCGACGATCCGGGAGCAGCCGCAACGAGCGGCGGAGCGCAGCCGGAAAACCGGAAGCAGACCCAGGCCGATCTGGTCGAGCAGACCCGCCGCGGTGAACTGCGCGCCGCCCGGGAGGCCGCCGCGTTGGAGAAGCGCCGCGCCCGGCAGGATGCCGCGGTCGCAGGCGCCGAATCCACCGCGCCTCCTGCGCGATCGACAATGCAGGACGCGTCAGAGGAGTCGGCGGCACGCGCAGGCCACAGCGCATTCGCCGCGAAGGACGGCTTGTCCTACGCCCGGGAAGCCCTGGACCAGTTGCGCGGGGTGCTGATCCATCTCCGACCGCGCGCCGGCAAGGCCGATTTCAGCAGGCTCGACCCGGCGGAGCGCGCGGAGCTGCAGGCGATGCGCGCCGAACTCTCCGAGCTGCTCGCGGAGGCCTGAGACCGGGTCGCGCGTTCCGGTCATGGGTGTTGACGGCGCCTGGAAGATCGACGTCCTGTTGACATAATTTTTTTCGAGAGCCTCGTTGGGAACCTCCCGCCGTGAAGGGCGGCAGAGATCATTCCGGCATCCCGCCATCCCCTCGCCCCGGAACGCCGGCGGTCCCCGCCGAAGCAGGGGCCGTTCCCCAGCAATCAGATCGGACAGCCGGATCGCGGCGCGCGGCAACTGGGTTTCGCGGACAATCATCGGCAATGGCTCACGGGGCGATTGCGGACAACCAGACCATGGAGGAACCGATGACCACTGGCGAGGCGCGCGTGCGCCGCATCAACCCCGAAACCCTTCCGGGGCCCGTCGGCTACTCGCAGGTCGTCGATGTCCACGCGGGGAGGACGGTGCTGGTTTCCGGGCAGATTCCGCTGGACACGGCGGGCGCGCTCGTCGGCGCGGGCGATCCCGAGACGCAGATCCGGCACACGTTCGGGAACGTCGGCCGCGCCCTCGAGGCGGCGGGCGCCAGGTTCGGCGACGTGGTGAAGTTGCAGGTCTTTCTCACCGACATGACCCACCTGCCCGCCCTGCGCGCCATCCGCATGGAGTTTCTCGACCCGGAACGCCTGCCTGCGATGACCACCGTGCAGGTCGCGGGGCTGGTCAATCCGGAGATGGTCATCGAGGTGGACGCGACGGCCATCCTGCCGGGGT
>CAIPGK010000062.1 GCA_903864575.1 uncultured Chloroflexota bacterium | reverse complement strand
TGTCAGCGGGGATGTCCCGCCATGCCGTTGCGGTTGCTGTCATGGTTCATATTCCTTTCATCGCTGGGAACACTTCCCGATGGCACGTTGCCATCGGGTGTCTCGATCTCGTCTGCGATCGCCGCGAGCACGTGCCCGTGGCACGGCAGCAGCTCGTCGCACCAACACGCGAGCACCTGGCCCCGCAGCTCGTTGCGGATCTCCCGCGGCGTCGGCTTGTGCCAGCGGCCCGGTGGCAGGGTCGCGGCCGCCTCGCCATCGCCCGCGATCCATCGGGCATACATCGCGATGGCGCGGTCGCGGCCCTCGACCTTCCAGTTCCACGGGTTGGCCCACGGCGATCGCTTAAACGATGGCCCGCGGCCTCGGCCGGAATGCTCACGGCCGATGTAGACCGCACCCGTGAAGGCCGGCAGATCACGGACATGAATCACGCTGGTGGTCATGCCCGTGCCCTCCTGGCTTCGCCGCGCTCTGTCGCCATCGCCAGCCGCGCGAGCAGGTGCTCGATCACCCTGGCCCCCTGCTCAAGCAGCAGCCGCTCACGGTCGGCCGTGTCGTCGTCCCACGCGCGGGCCATGAGCGTGTCGGCCAGCTCGCGAGGCAGGGGGAGGTCGAAGGGGGTGTCGTCGTTGAAGGTCTTCATGCTGGTGCCCCTCACTTCGCTTTGCGGCCGGGCCGCTTGGGGGCGATCACGCGGTCGAGGTCGTCGAGGGTCCGCTGCACCTGGGCGGCGCGAGCGGGGCCGGCGGAGCGATCGCCACGCTGCTCGTCGAGCTGCGTCGTCTGGCGCAGAAACTCTTCGATCGCCTGCTCGCTCACGTACCAGCGGCCGGCGATGTGTTCACCGCGAAGCCGGATGCCACGCACGCCCTTGGTGGCCCAGCGGATCAGAGATGAGCGATGCGGCCTGGGCGTGCCCGTGATCGCTGCCCAGTGTGCGGCCGCCCTGTTGACCGGCAGGAGCTTGGGCTTCGTCGTCGTCTGCATGATGACCTCCGTAGGGTGGTGTGCGTGTCGCTCATGTGGTGCGAAGCACGCGATACCCCTTTGCTACGGCAAAAGGTCAAAACGCCAAATAGTCTCCGGGTGCTGTTTTTCCGCAGAAAAACGATGGTGCAAAAAATCTTCGAATGACGACGAACATGATCCGGGCGTATTCACTATGCGCATGTACTGTGACCATGCGCGAGGAGACCATAACTTCGGGGCAAAGTGCCCCTAAGTTTGAGCGAACATCCGCCAAGCTCGCACGCGAACACAACGGCGACGAAAAGACAGTTCGCCGTGCCGAGCAGTTCCAGGCCGCATGCCGCCGGATCGGGATCAGCCGCTACGAGCTGCTGCTCGAGCGGCCTTGCCCCAGTTGGCCGGCGCGTAGTGGTCGGTCATCGTCGCGCGGCTATGGCCGGCGGTCGCTTGTGCGGCCTCGCTGCCCCCTGCCCTACGGATCTCGCGGAGCCGGGTGTAGCGAAGTTGGTACGGGGTCCAGTGCGGTATCGGCGGCAGCCCCTTCGACTCACGGTCCTTGTTGCCGCGGATGACCGCCCGCCGCACGGCCTGCATGATGCCGTCCTTCGTGAACGAGCTGCGGGCGTGGGCAGTGGGCTTCCGCGGTTCGATCGGAATGACACCATCACGGGACTTGCGGGGCGGCACGCTGCGCTGGGG
>CAIPGK010000061.1 GCA_903864575.1 uncultured Chloroflexota bacterium | reverse complement strand
TGGTCCGCAGCAACTCGATCGATGTGCTGGTGGTGGATTCCGTGGCCGCGCTGGTGCCGAAGGCCGAGATCGAGGGCGATATGGGCGACTCCCACGTCGGTCTGCAGGCCCGGCTGATGAGCCAGGCGCTGCGCAAGCTGACCGGCGCGATCTCCCGCTCCAAGACCTGCGTCATCTTCATCAATCAGTTGCGGATGAAGATCGGCGTCATGTTCGGCAGCCCGGAGACCACCACCGGCGGCAATGCCCTCAAGTTCTACGCCTCGGTCCGGCTGGACATCCGCCGAATCGAGACGATCAAGAGCGGATCGGACCCGGTGGGGTCCCGCGTCCGGGTGAAGGTCGTCAAGAACAAGGTCGCGCCGCCCTTCCGGCAGGCCGAGTTCGACATCATGTACAACAAGGGCATCTCGGTTTCCGGCAGCGTGCTCGACATCGCCACCGAACTCGGCATCGTCCGCAAGAGCGGCGCGTGGTACTACCACGGCGAGGAGCGCCTCGGGCAGGGCCGGGAGAACACCAAGGAGTTTCTCGAGCACAACACCGACGTGCTCGAGGATCTGCGATCGAAGATCAAGGCGGCCTCACCCGAACTTTCCGGCCAATTGAGCATCGGCGGCGGCGACTCCAGCGGCGGCGGCGACGAAGAGGCCGAGGAGTAGCCGTCCCGGGTTCCCGGCGAGCCTGAACGTGGAACGACCGCGCGGGGATGGCAGCAATGCCACCCCCGCGCGGTCCCGTATCGCGAGGCGATCGATCCACGCAGCCTGTGACCCATGCACGGAGGGCCACGGGAGGGCTACTTCGTGACGATCTCCAGCACTGCCGGGATGCCGCTCTCGCGGCTGCCGATGGCCTGCCCGACGTCGGGCGTGCCGCGCAGCACGAAGGTGATCAGGCCGTCGCCCGAGACGACGCCGGTGACGTCAGCGGAGACGACCCCGTCCGCCGGGAGTTCCGGATACCCGCTTGGGCTGCCGTTGGCGCCGGTTGCCGCGATCTCGCCGCCCGGGGCGGTGTTCCAGGTGAGCGATCCCTCGTCCACCCAGTAGCCCGGGATGGCCGTCACCGACACCGGACCCCAGAACCCGATCGCGCCGGTCACCGTCAGCGTGGCCGAGGCAATGTCGCCGCCGCCGATGCCGGAGATGTCGAAGGTCAGGAACGCCGCAGCTGAATCGGGGCCGCCGATCGGCAGGACCGCCACCTGGATTTCGGGCTGCGGGTCGTCCGGAGCGTCGGCTCCGGTGCTGGTGTCGGAAGCCGGGATGAAGGAGAGCCGCGTGCCCGGCGCAGGAGTGGGCAGAGCCGGGTCATGCGCGGTTTCCGGGGCCGCCGCCGAGGGTTCGCCGGCATGATCCGGGGCGACTGGCGCGCCGTCGTGGCCGTCGCCCTGGCTTCCGTTTTCGCTGCGATCGCGATCCCGGCGATCCTGCTCGCGCGCCCGCTGATCGGCGCGCTGGTCGCGGCGGTCCTGCGGGGTGCGCTCGACCGCGCCGAGTGCATCCGGGTTGGGCAGCAGTTCGTAGACCGCGCTCGGAATGGGAACCTGGCCGCTGTCGGTGTAACGGGCGAGACTGGCGTCCTGCCCGACCGCCAGCTCCCCTTCGACTGCGGACGCCTCGGTCGAATCGACGTCGGACGGCACATCCCCGAGGGCGGCGTCTGGTTCAAGATAGCCGTTCATGGTCGCATCGACCGACACCTCCTCGGCGACCGCTCCGGCCGATTCGGCGCCCGCGGACGCCTGCTCCGGCGGGATCGGCGGAAGGCCGAACTGCTCGCGCATCTGGTTGGCGATCGCGACCTGGTTTTCTTCCCTCGCCTGCTGGTTGGGGTTTGGTTCCCGCTCGCGCGCGGGATCCTGACCCTGTTCGGGCTTCGGTTGCCTGCCGGAAGGCTCGGGCGCCGCGGCGGGATCGCTGGTTGTTTCCACCACCGAAGCTGGCGGGGCCACGATCTCGCCCTCGGTCATCGTGCCCTGCACCACCGGTTCAGATGCCGGTTCCGGCGCGGCGGGCGCATCGGCCGCCACCGCGTCGCCGGCAGGCGATTCGGTCACGCCGGCAGATGCGGGCGCCGGGTCGATCAGGGTCAACGTTGCGTCGAGCGCCGCGCCGGACGAGAGCCCACGGCCGACCAGCGTGTGCGGCCCCGCGGATCCTTCGGGGATGAACGCCTCCAGCCGGGCCGTGCCGTTGGCGTCCGTCTCGCCTGATTGCCATGCCGAGACGGCGTCGCCGCCCCAGCGGACCTCCCACGGCTCGGATGGGCCGTACCCGAGGAGGGTGAGCGTGACAGTGTCGCCGGGGCCCGCCTCGGCCGGGGTGATGGTGAAGGCAGGTGCGATGACGTACCAGGCTACGGCCTGCTTGCCATCGGATTCGCCGATGGCGACGACCGGGCGGTCTCCGATCGGGGTCTCGGGAACGTCGAGGCCGAAGGTGAACGATCCATCCTCCGCGGCAGTCGCGGTTCCCTTGACGGGCCCCTGATCGCCGAGCCAGCGGACAATTACGTTCTCGCCGGGAGTGAATCCTCCCCCGCTCAGGGTGATCGGCTCGCCGACCGTGAGAGGCGCAGCAGCGTCGAGAGCGAGTGTCGGCCCGGCGGCGGTGACGGCGACAGCGTCGGGAGCCGGGTCATCCGCGATCGGGGCTTCGGCCGCTGGGTCCGCTTCACCGGTCGTGTCCGCCGCTCCGTCAGCCCGGGAGCGCGAACGAGGCGGCGCATCGGCCCCGGCCGCGGCGCCGTCCCCGGCGACCGTCGGCGCCTGCGCGGCATCGGCCGAGACGGTGAACGTCGACGGCGCGCTGAGATCGCTGGTTCCACCCTGGCTGCGGGCCATCACCTGCCAGGTGAAGGTTCCCTCGCCGAGATCCCCCGGTTCCCACTTCTCCCGGCCGACCCATGGACCGGTTCGCTCGCCGTCGTTGATGACGACCTGATAGTCCGTCGCGCCCTCGGAGGGGGTCCAGGAAAAGGGCGGCGTTTCGGACCAGGAGGCGAAAACCGCGCCATCCGCCGGGGCGACTGCCACCGGAACCGCGGGCGCGCCAGAAATGGCCTCGCCGCTGGCAAGCTCCTGCGCATGTGTCACCCGCGGGATTGCAGGAGCCGCCAGCAGTGCCGCCAGCGCGGTTGCCGCGGCAAATCGCACCGCGCCGGTACGGAATCGGGAACCTCGAATCATCACCCTGCCCTCGCGCATGCGGCGAGCGGGATGTCCTCGACGGCGGCGGCGTTGTGGCGGGGGCCGGGATGCGTCGTGACTGCGCCGGATCGAATCTCGAATGGATACGAAACCGGGAAGCCGGGCCAGGACCTGCAGGGACAATGCCGCAGGCTGCCCGAGATGCCTGTTCCGCAGACTAGCGGCGGGGGCGTCCGAACGCAATGGCCAGAAAGTCAACGGCCCCGCTCCCCGGAGGGAACGGGACCGTTGGGTGGCTGACCGGGACGGCCGGCGTTACTTCACGGTGAACTTCTGGACGCGGTTGTTGCCGGTGTCGGCCACGTAGACCCGCGTGTTGGCAACGGCCACCGCGTGCGGCTTGCGGAACCGCCCGTCGCCCGCGCCTTCACCGCCGAACTTCAGCAGGTAGCGTCCGGTTTCGTCAAAGACCTGGACCCGGTTGTTGTCGGTATCCGCGACGAAGACGCGGCGGTTGTCCACGTCCCATGCGATGCCGCGCGGGCTGCGGAACTGGCCATCGCCGTCTCCGGCAGTGCCGAATTTGCCGTAGTAGGTGTAATCGGACTTGTTGAACATCTGGATGCGGTCGTTGTTGGTGTCGACCACGTAGATGTAGAGCCGCCCGACGACCACGTCGTAGGGCGCGTTCAATTGCCCATCGCCGCTGCCGCCCGTTCCCCATTGCTGGATGTAGCCCATCCGGTCGGCGTAGAGCCGCTGGATTCGGTTGTTGCCGGTGTCCGCGATGTAGAGGTAGCCCTCGGACCGGTCCTCGATGCCGACGCCGCGCGGGCTCTTGAACTGCGCATCGCCCGAGCCGTAGGTGCCCTTGATGCGTTGCCAGACGCCCTCGCCGGTCCACTGGCTGACGCGGTCGTTGCCGGTGTCGGCGACGAAGACCCAGCCATTGCGCGGCCAGATCCGGATTCCGTGCGGTTCGTAGAACTGGTCGTCCCGCGTGCCCTGCCGGCCGAACTTCAGTTTGAAACCGCCGTTCGCGTCGAACTTCTGGATGCGGCCGTTGAAGGTGTCCGACACGAAGACGGCCTCGCCGCCGGCGGCTTCCGGGTCGACCGCGATCCCGCGCGGCTGGTTGAACTGGCCATCCGCCGAGCCTGACGTTCCCCACTGGGTCACGTAGACGGCGCGGTTGTCGACCTTGCAGCGTCCCCGGTCCTTGTCGCAGTAATACCCGGAGCAGCAGTCATCATCGCGAAGACAGTCGGCGTTGTCCGACCCGCATCCGCCGCCGCCGCTGGATTTGCAGCGGCCGTTCTTGCATGTGTATCCGGAGCAGCAGTCGCCGTTGTAATCGCAGGAATCGCGATCCTTGCCGCAGTTGCTGTTCTTGGAGCGGCAGCGGCCATTCTTGCACCCATAGCCGGAGCAGCAGTCGCTCTTGTACTCGCAGCGATCGCCCTCGCCGCCGCAACTGCCCCCGCTCTTGGATTTGCAGCGGCCGTTCTTGCACTTGTATCCGGAGCAGCAATCGCTGTTGTAGTCGCAGGAGTCGCGGTCCTTGCCGCAACGCGCCTCCGCGTTCGGGGCGTCGGTAGC
>CAIPGK010000060.1 GCA_903864575.1 uncultured Chloroflexota bacterium | reverse complement strand
CCGAAGCGCTCGATGCCATGCGCCTCGCCCGTTCGGCCGGGTGGACCGTCACCGTCAGCGCCCGCAGCGGCGAGACGGAGGACGACTGGCTCGCCGATCTCGCCACCGGCTGGGCCGGCGACCAGATCAAGATCGGCTCCATCACGCGCTCCGAGCGCCTCGCCAAGTACAACCGCCTGCTGGCCATCGAAGCCGAAACGGGTTGGCCGCTTCGCTGAAGACGGGGGGCTGTCGGCTGTCGGCTACCCGCCACCGCCGGCCGGCTGCAGGCTCGCCGCCACGCCGATGACGAACGACATCCGCTCATGGCCTCCCCGGACGTTCCGTCATCCCGCGGCGCGCTTTTCGATGGCCAGCCTTGCTGGATTCGTACCCCGGGAAGACAGCCGAGGAATCGGAATCCGCGCTCGTTGGCAACCTCTTCCCGCTACCTTCGGTGCTCTCAGGCGGCCCCGTACAGGAGCGCCGTGATCGCGTAGATCGCCGGGGTTTGCTCGAGCGCGGAAACGCTGACGAACTCGTTCGGACCGTGGGCGAGCGGGAGCATTCCCGGGCCCCACGCGGCGAGGGTCGGGATGCCGCCAATGCCATGAAACGCGTAAGCGTCGGTCGCGCCGGGGAAGGGGCCGAGGGGAACCTCGACGCCCAGGATCTGTCCCGACGCATCCTGGATGGCCGCCACCATCGGGTGGTCGGCCGGAACCTCGGTCGGCTCGATCCAGCCGAGTGATTCATGGAACGCCCAGGTGACCGTCGCGCCGGGAACCTCGGGCCGGATGCGCGAGAGCGCCGCCTCGATGTCCTCGGCAAGCATCTCCTGCGTCATCCCCGGCGTCGTGCGAATGTCGGACCATATCTCGCCATGACCCGCCAGCACGCCGTAACCGACGCCCCCGAACGCGCGCACCCCGATGTTCACCGTCGGCCCGTTCGGGCAGAGCGGATGGTCCGGAAAGCGCGGGTGCAACTCCCTCCGCAGCCCGGTTATCACCTTCGCCATCGCCTCGACCGCGCTCACGGTCGGCATCTGGTCGCTGATCGATGAGTGGGTCTGCGTGCCGCCTACAACGACGCGGAAGCCGGAAAATCCACGCGATACCGTGCGGATCGCCTCCCAGTCCTCGTGCACCCCCGCAGGTTCGCCGAGCAGGATGGCGTCGGCTTCGATGGCGCCGATCTCGGTCAGGTACTTTGCGCCAAAGTGGCTGCCATATTCCTCATCGGCGGTGAAGACCAGCGATAGCGACCCCGACGCCTGCTCTCTCACGGCATTGAAGGCCGCCCCGGCGAGCAGCATCGCCGCGCAAGCTCCCTTCATGTCGGTGGAGCCAAGGCCAAACATCCGATCGCCAACGATCGTCCCGGTGAACGGGTCACTGTTCCACTCGTGGCCGGCCTCCCCGACAGGCTTGGTGTCCAGATGGCCGCAGATCGCGAGATGGCGGCCCGGATGCGCGCCATCGATGCGGACGATCAGGTTCGGCCGGTGCGGCTCTTTCGCGAACTCGACCGCGGCTGGCAGTCCGACGGCGGCGATGGCATCCCGCATCACCGCGGCCGGGGCGGTTTCGTCCCCCGGGAGATTCTCGCTCGGCGCGGCAATCAAGCGTTGGGTCAGGCGGGTCGCCTCCCCTGCCCGGGGGGCAAGATAGGCGAGAGCATCGTCGATAGCCCCGGAAATTCGCGCGTTCGAGAACATGGATCACACCCCTTGTGGTCAACCGAATGCCGCTGGACAACCCGCAATGCCCACCCTGCCGTGCCCGGTCCCGCCCCTTCCGTTAGCCCAAGGCACGAGGGGCGTCACGTCAAGCAAAACCCCACCTCCATCGGGATAACGCGCCCGCTACTCCGCCAGCACCGTCGCGGAGGCAGGGTCGAACGCCACCGTCAACTGCTGACCCGTAGACGGTTCCGTCTCTCCCAGCATCCGGTTTTGCCGGTGCACGACGATCTGCCCCTCGCCCGGCAACGCTACAACCAACTGGGTATGGGTCCCGAGGTAGATCACCTCGGTCAACGTTCCGGTGAGCCGGTTCCAGTTCGCCGAAAGGCCGCCGGGCGCCTCCGCGTCGAGACTCACCTTCTCCGGGCGGACGGCCACGGTGATCGTTCCGCCTGCCGGCGCCTCGACCGCAGGAATCGCCCGGATCGTCTCCCCTCCAGCCGTCCGGCATGCCACGAACCGGCCATCCGGGCCGAGCACGTCGCACTCGATGAAGTTCGTCTGTCCGATGAAATCGGCGACAAACCGGCTGCGAGGCCGCTCGTAAATCTCCTCCGGCGCGCCGAGCTGGAGGATGCGGCCCTCGTTCATGACCGCGATCCGGTCCGACATCGTGAGCGCCTCCTCCTGGTCGTGGGTGACGTAGACGAACGTCGCCCCGACCTCCCGGTTGAGGTGCTTCAACTCCAGCTGCATCGCCTTGCGGAGTTTCAGGTCGAGCGCGCCAAGCGGCTCGTCGAGCAGCAGCACCGATGGGTGGTTTACCAAGGCCCGGGCAAGCGCGACACGCTGCTGCTGGCCACCAGACAACTCGCTCGGACGGCGGTTCTCGACATTCGGCAGGCGCACGAGATCGAGCGCCTCCCGCACCCTGCGCTCCCGGTCGCCCCGTGGCACGCCGGACATCTCCAGGCCATACGCCACGTTCTTGCCGACCGACAGGTGCGGAAAGAGCGCGTAATTCTGGAAGACGGTGTTCACCGGACGGCGATAGGGCGGCAGATTCCCCATCTGCGCACCCTCGATCAGCACCTCGCCGGAGGACGGCAACTCGAAACCGCCAATCATCCGCAACGTGGTCGTCTTGCCGCACCCGGACGGTCCAAGCAGGGTCAGGAACTCGCCCTGCCCCACGGTCAGATCGACGCCAGCCACGGCGGTGAAGTCGCCAAAGCTCTTGCGGACACGGCGGAGTTCAATGCTCGGCGGGTCCGCCGCCGTCCGACCGCCCGGTTGGGTCTTTGCAACTGCCATGTCGTGCCGGACCTCCCCGGTCAATTCGTCTCGGATTTGCGGGTAAACCAGTAGGACGCCAGCACCAGCACCAGCGACACGAGAATGATGACCGTGGCCGCCGCGTTGATCTCCGGCGAGATGCCGCGCCGCAGGCGACCCCAGATCAGGAGCGGCAGCGTCTTTTCGCGCCCGGTCAGAAAGAACGTGACGACGATCTCGTCGAACGAAAGGGTGAAGGCGAGGATCGCGCCAGCAACGATTGCGGGCCGGATAAGCGGGAAGGTAATCCGCCGGAAGGTCGTGAGCGGTGTCGCACCGAGATCGGCCGAGGCCTCGTCCAGCGAACGCGGCAACTGCGACAGGCGCGCCGCGACATTGTTGACGATGAGCACCGTGCAGAAGGTCGCGTGGCCGATGATGATCGTCCACCGCGAGAGATTCAGCCCCAGCACACCGGTGAAGAACGCAAGCAGCGCCACGCCCGTCACGATGCCCGGCAGCACGATGGGCATGCCGATGGCGAACCGGATCAGCGGCTTGCCCCGGAAGCGGTAGCGGTCGAGCGCATAGGCCGTCAGCGTGCCCAGCACCACGGCGATCGAGGCCGCGACGATCCCGATGAATGTCGAGAAGCGCACCGCATCCCAGATGTCCTCGTCCTGGAACAACTCCCGGTACCAGTCAAGGGTGTAGCCCTTGATCGGCCAGGCGTTTACCTTGGTGGCGCTGAACGAATAGAGCACCACGACGACGAGCGGGAGATAGAGAAACAGGAACGTGATGATGGAGGCGACGGTCAGCCAGACTGGTTTCCGTCCCTTCGGTCCTGCCGGCATCGGCTCCGGGATGGCATTGGCGATGTTCACCGCTCATCCCTCCCGAGGGCGCCGAAGCGGTTTGCGACCAGCAGAAGGCCGATGACGATCGCGAGGATCGGCAGGATCAGCGCGGCGCCGAGCGGCCAGTTGTTGGCGACGCCGAACTGGTCGGCCACGATGCCGCCGATCAGTTCCGTGCCCGGACTACCGCCGATCAGCGAGGGGGTGATGTAGTCGCCCATGGTCAGGCTGAAGACGCTCACGCTCCCCGCCAGCAAGCCCGGAAGCGAGAGCGGCAGGATCACCCGGAGGAACGTCTTCCAGCCGTTGCCCCCGAGATCGCCTGAAGCTTCCA
Source organism: uncultured Chloroflexota bacterium (assembly GCA_903864575.1). Lineage (GTDB taxonomy): Bacteria > Chloroflexota > Chloroflexia > Thermomicrobiales > UBA6265 > CADCWF01. The sequence goes on along the minus strand of CAIPGK010000060.1, from coordinate 8,256 downwards.
GCAGGGTATCCGGGAGGCGGTCGAGGATGGTGTAGAGGGGCAGGATCATGAACGGCAGCCAGACGTGGCAGAAGGTGATGTACATGCCTGTCTTGCTGTACAGGAACGCAGAGATCGGCTCGCTGGTGATGCCGGTCGTCTGCAGGAAGGAGTTGAGGATCCCATTGGTGCCGAGAATCGTCTTCCAGGCGAAGGCGCGGACAAGGTAGGAGCTCCACAGCGGGAAGACCACCAGCATCAACAGAAGTTCCCGGTGGCTGGTCACCTTCTTCGCGAGCCACCACGAGATGGGAAATGCGATCGCAATATCAGTCAGCGTCACCGCGGCCGCCATGAGCAGGGTGCGGATGAGCACCGCCGGATACGGCGCGACGGTGAAAACCGCCTTGATGTTTTCGAGCGTGAAGGTACGGTCGATGGTCAGGTAGTCCACCGACCAGAACGCGTGCACCAACAGCAGCGCCAGGGGGATGAGGTAAAAGACGAGCATCCAGCCAAGCGGCAGGGCGAGCAGCGGCAGCGGACCACCCTTCCGGCCCGAGGGGGCGGCCTGTTCATCCTTTGCGGCGATTGCTGCCACGTCGCGGACCTCCGGCGAACCGTCCCGGCGAGATCGCATTCACGCAATGCCGGGAGGGGAGGCGCGCCTCCCCTCCCGGCATGCTGCAGACCGGAACAGCCTAGCTGGCCGTGGCCTCCTGCCAGACCTGGACCCACTTGTCATAGGCGGGGATGAACTGCCACATGTGGATCCTGGCGTAGTCTTCTTCCACGTTGGTCATGCGGAGCGCGGCGCGGCGAGCCTCATCCAGCGTCTCGATCACCTTCTTGTTGGTAATCGAGTAGTTCATGACCTCCATGATGCCGGCCTGGCCTTCGGGCCCGATCATCCAGTCCGCCCACTTCAGGGCGAGCTCCGGATTTGCGGCGTTCTTCGAAATGCACCAGGAGTCGGACCAGCCGGTGACGCCTTCCTCAGGCGACACTTCCGCGATGGACCCGGACTCGGCCATGATCTGCTGGGTGATGTAGGGCCAGCCGTCGGCGATCGCGATCTCCTTGGCCATGAACAGCTCCGCGACCTCGCCGCCGAGGTCCCAGTACTTGCGGACGAGCGGGCGCTGCTGGATCAGGAGGTCCTTCACCTGCGCCAGCTGCTCATCGGTCAGCTCGAAGGGGTTCTCCGGCTTCGGGTCGAGCAGCAGGGCGTACTGCGCGATCTGCAACGGGTAGTTCCAGGTCGCGATCTTGCCGGTGTTGGCCTCATCCAGCATCGCCTTCCAGGAGGTCGGCGCGGTGGTGATCTGCTCGGGGTCATAGAGCATGATCGTCGGACCCCAGGCGAAGTTCACGCCGTAGAGCTTGTCCTCGAAGGTGATGTACGGCGGCTTCTGAAACTGCGGGTAGAGATCGTTGTAATTGGTCAGCTTCGCCGGGTCGATCTCCATCAACAGGTCCGCGTCGTAGAGCCGGCGCGGAAGGTCGGAGGAGGCGGACACCATGTCGTAGGTGCTGCCGCCGCTGCCCTGCATGGCGGCGAACATCTCGTCACCGGTGCCGGCAAAGGTGGCGTCGACCTTCGCGTCGTTGGCCTCCTCGAACGGAAGGGAGTACTTCTCGTCGGAGTAGCCTTCCCAGATGATCATCGTCAGATCATCGGCCGCCGAAACGCCGCTTCGGGCAAGGGTCGGGCCGAGCGCGCTGGTCAGGCCGATGGCCGCGAAGAACTTCGCCATGTCGCGGCGGGTGAATCTGCCGGAGCGATACAGCTGGGTCGCCTCATCCGGCTCCAGCGCCATCAACTCTGCCGTGCGGTCGCGGTTGCTCATCTTCGCGTCTCCTTCTCGCGTTGCTGGTCATCCCGGTCGCCATCGAGCCGGGGTTGCGTCGAACCTGATTCCATCATCGGTCCAGGCGGGCCGCCGGGGTGCGGCGCTCCCTGCAGTTTATACCGATTGACCCCGCCGTTCAGACCTCACGAAGGATCGGCCGGGTCAGGCAGGTCGGTCCACCTGCGCGGTTATGGGAAATCTCGGAGCCTTCGTACTCGAGCACCTCGCACCCCGCAGCCTCCAGCCGAGCGCGGGTGACGGGGCTGCCATCGCAGACAAGCACCTTTTTTGGCGCGAGCGCCAGCACATTGCAGCCGTGGGTGTCGAATTCCGCGTCCGGCACTTCGATGAAGCGGATGCCGCGCTTTTGCAGTTCCTGCACGAGCGGCGTGCCCATCAGCGGCAGATAGACCACCGCCAGATCCGGCGCAACCGGGCTGATGAAACTCATCAGGTGCAGGCACTCGGCAGGACCATGCCAGTGCGGCAACTCGGAGCGGAAAACGGAAACCCCATGCGGCGCGAGGATGCGGCGCATCTGCTCGATGCCTGCATCGTTCGTCCGGTACCCGCGACCGATGGCGAGGGTCTGCTCATCGAGCCACAGGCAGTCGCCGCCATCCACCGTGCCGGGCGCCTCGATCCGGCCAATGATGGGAATTCCGAGCGCCGCGTAGCTTGCCTCGTGGTTGGGCACCTCCGGCAGACGGAGGTCCTTCCCGAGCCGCAGCAGGATTGCCCCGGCGTCGGTCATGAACGAGGGGTCATAGGCGAAGATGCCGTCCAGCAGCCCCGACTCGTCCGGCCCCTGCACGATGACGTCGACGCCGGCTCGGGTCAGCAACGCCTGAAACGCATCGTGCTGGGCAACCGTCTTCGCGTGGTCGACCTCGTTCGGATAGCCGAACGCCGCCGCCTCCCCGGACCGGCCGCTCGGCGGCGCGGGCTTCCGCACCATCACCCGCCGAAGCGGCGCGCTCATCGACTGGCCGCCGTACCCCCGGGCGACCGCCGTTCCCGCTGCCGTCGTCGCGCTCATCTCGTTCCTCCATGTACCGTGCCGGAAGCTTGCGTCGTGGCGGCTGCCATCCTAGCACGGCGCAGCACGACGCCCGCACGGCACGCTCGCTCGCTCCGAGCCTATGATCCTCCTGGCAACCGTCCTACCCCATTCGCGGAGTTTTCACATGCGCATCGCCTTCTTCGACCCCTTCTCCGGCGCCAGCGGCGACATGACCCTCGGCGCGTTGCTCGACGCCGGGCTGCAACTCGAGGTGCTTCGCGCGGGCCTCTCCCGCCTGCCGATCAACGGGTGGGCGATCCGCTCCGAACCGGCCAGCCAGCACGGCGTCTCTGGCACCCGCTGCATCGTCGAAACCGCCGATGACGCGCCAGCGCGAGACTGGGCGGCCATTCGGGAGCTGTTGCAATCGGCAACGCTTGTACCGGCCGTGCGGGATCAGGCGCTGGCGATCTTCGAGCGGCTCGCGATCGCGGAATCGGAGGTCCACGGGCAACCTGTGGAATCGGTCCATTTTCATGAAGTAGGCGGTCTCGACGCCATCATCGACATCGTCGGCGCGTGTATCGGGCTGCACGCGCTGGGCATCGAACGGGTCTATTCTGGTCCGGTGGCCGCGGGGTCGGGCTGGGTCCGCGCCGCTCACGGTCTGCTCCCTGTGCCTGCTCCGGCCACCGCGCGAATGCTTGCCGACGCCACCGTACCCATCGCCCCTCCTCCGCGTGCGGAGCCCGAACCCGCGGGAGAACTGCTCACTCCGACCGGAGCTGCGATCCTCTGCCAACTGGCCGAGTTCAGGCGACCCGGCTTCGCCCCCACATCTGTCGGGTACGGGTTTGGCAGCAGAGAGCTTCCATGGCCGAACGCACTCCGGGTCTGGATTGGCGACATCGCAAGGGACGATCTGCCAAGCGACGAACTCATCCTCGAAACCAACATCGACGACATGAACCCGCAGTTCACCGAACTGCTGCTGGAGCGCCTGTTCGCGGCTGGCGCGCTTGACGCATGGCTCACCCCCATCGTGATGAAAAAGGGTCGCCCGGCCGTCACTGTCTCCGCGCTCATCCCGGCCAGCAGACGGAAGGAGATCGAGGACGTGTTCGTCGAGCAGAGCACCACCCTCGGAATCCGCGCGTCGTCGGTTGACCGGACCAAAGCCGCGCGACGCATCGAAAACGTCACCACACGCTGGGGAGAGGTTCGATTGAAGCTGCGCGGTTGGCGCGGCCGCGTCATCGACGCGGCGCCGGAATATGACGACTGCCTCGCTCTCGCGCGCGCCGCCGAGGTTCCCATCCGGGAGGTCTGGAACGAGGCACACCGGATCGGCGAAGTCTTCGTCGGCCAGAAATGGCCGGAGGACCGACCGCCTGCCTTGCGCGTCGTGCCATAGACGGCGCTCAACAACACCGAGGCCGCCATTCTCGGGGGTCTCTGGCGCCTCGCGCTGAACGATCGAGGCAGGTGCTTCCGCGCCGGGTTTCACGCGCGGATCGAGTCGGCGGCGCCCGAAACCGCCGGACTCGCCGGTCAATTGCTCCGTGGATCGATCGCGCTCGTTCGCAACCGGACCCCGGACCTCGGTGTGAGCATCAACGAACGCTGCTTCGGCACCCCGGCAGGCTGATGCGCGGATGGGTCTCCGGGCGGGCGCTCGCGCCGGTGCGACGTGCCCATTGCCGCCTTATCGGAACCGGAAGAACGCGATCAGGATCGGGATTCCAGCGAAAACCAGATCAGGCATCGGGCGAAGGTAAAGCGCCTTCTGAACCTGCGGCCGCATGAAATCCAGGTCGGCCAGTGAGACGCCGAGGGTTGCCGCGGTCACGTACCGGCTGACAAGCAGCGCGATCACCACGACTGCGACCGCGATGATCTGCATGTCGACGCCGCGCCGGCCCGGGACGGCCCGCGCGACCATTTCCGCGCTGGCGAACCCAAGCACCATGCCGAGGTAGAAATCCCACTGCGGCGCGAATCCCATCACCACCGCGATCGGCAAGGCAACCGCCATCCCGAACCCGATCGCTCGCAGGAAGCCCGGAACCCCGAGCGGCAGCACCTGGGCGGCCACGCCGGCGCAATCCGGGCAGCGCATTCCCACCGGGGTGCGAACACCGCACTTGGGGCAGATAGGCTTGCCGCACCGGGAACACCGCAGCAGCGTCTCGACCGTCGGATGATAGGTGCACCGAACCGGCGCGGGACCGGTGATGGTCGAAGGAGCGCTCATGGAGTCGTCACGCTAACTGAACCCCCGGCCACCGCCGCCGCCGCCGCCAAAGCCGCCACCGCCGCCAAAGCCACCGCCGCCAAAGCCGCCGCCGCCGCCAAAGCCGCCACCGCCGGAGCCTCCGAAACTGCCCCAGTCGATGCCACCGCCGCCCCCGCCACCACCGAAACTCTGGCTCGCGCTGTCGAACAGGTCGAAGAGTCCGCCGCTTGCGCCAGCCAGGGAGCGGCTCATGGCGTCGCTCATGCCCTGGAACCCGCCGCCCTGTTCATCCCAGCCGCCGACAGGCGGGGGCACGCTCTCGCCGCCGCCGAACATGCCGCCGCCGCCGCCACCGCCGCCACCAGACCACGAACCGCCGCGATCACCATCATGGACGACGATGACGGATCCACCCGGCCCACGCCACGGACCCCATGTCGGATCGGTGCCAAAGCCGCCATACCAGGTTGGGGCAGGGGCCTGAACCGCGGCGAACTTGCGAACCCAATCCTTCTCGAGTCCGAAGGCAATGGCGAAAGGCAGGTACTGCTCGAAAATCTCACGTGCCTTGGCCAGATCCTCGTACTTCTCGATGTTTTGAAGGTAGGTCTTGAACGCGCGCCATTTTCCAGCCGCCTCCGCGCCCTTTGGCGTCTTCTGCGGCATCGACTTCGAGACGGCCATCAGCGTCAAGCCGAGCGCGACAATCACGATGATTGGAATCTCGACCCAACTCGAGAGATCGACCAGCGCTCCGAGCAGGAAGCACCCCGCGAGCAAGGCAAGGAACACCAGGAGCCCGCCGCCTCGCTTCCATCCGCTGCGAGTCTGATCCGGGGGCCGGTTGAAGTACCCCCGGGTGACCAGTTCCTGGTACATCGCCTCGCGGATACCGGGCAGCGCGAGTCCGAACCGCTCCTTGGCATCGCTCAACTTGACGGTTTCGCCCTGCTCGAGGTTCTTGCCGAAGAGCGCGCGCAGCAACAATGCCTCGAAGGGCGAAACCGGCGCATCAGGCTGCCGCAGCGTCAGCAGGAAGTCGTTTCCGCCGCCGAAGAACGCCGGCATCTTCGAGGTCGTCTCCTGTACCGTCATCACGCCGCGCCTGCCGAGATCGGCGATTGCCGCGATCACATCGTGCTCGTCGACATCCTCATCCAGCAGCGCACCGACCATCCCCGCGGGGAGCTCGTCGGGCGGACCCGCGACATACTCCGGCATTGGCCCCGGGTCCGGATCGCGGCCCTTGAAAAACCAGGCGCCGAATATTCCCAGCCCACCCCCCAGCGCCAGCAGGAGTCCGGACCCGAGGAAGATCGTCTTCCAGAGGCTTTGGGTATCTTCCCGGGCCGCCTCGGCCTCGAGCTGCCGGTCAACGGCGCCCTGCCACGAGGGAGGAGACGCGCCGACCAGTGGCGGAAACGCCAGGCCGACCTCCCACTGCTCGCCCCGCGAAAGGTTGCTCCGTTCCCAGCGCCAGATCCGGCCTTCATCCACAACCGTGGGGATCTCGTTGTCCGGGAAAAAGCCGACCGCGCTGGAATTCCTGTCGATCGCCTCCGGCAGCACGATGGTCATCGACGCTCGCCGTACCGGTGCGAGATCGGTCACCTCGGTCCCGACCACGATCCAGCGAATCTGCTCGGAACCCGGTGATTCCGCGGTTTCCGGGTAGACACGCAGGCCGCCGCTCACGTCATAGTCGAGCTGGAAGGTGCGGAATTCGTTTGCGGTCGTCGGCATCGACCAGTCGATCCGCACGTTCTCCGGGCCGATAGTGATTGCATAGGTCCGCTGCTGGTTCCGCGAGTAGTTGCCGCGGCTCACCCGCTCGTAGGGGACCAACCGGCCGTCGACAACCTCGTTCAACTGGAAATTGGACAGATCCTCCACCCTGCCGAGCGGCACCTCCGCGAAGCCCTGCTTGAACGGGCCGCCGACAAAGGCCACCTCCTGCAACTCGCGAACGTGAAACGTCCCGTCTTCCCTGAGTTGCAACTCGACATCGAAGCCCATCCACTCGACCGACCGCTCCTGCGCCACGGCGCGGCCCGGCATCACCGTGGGGGCAAGAAGCGTCGCGAGAAAAATGAGCAACAGGAAGCGCAGCACGCCCATCCAGTCGATGCGCGCATGCCGTCGATTGTCCAGGTGCGAATGCATTGCCGCCATCAGCCTCTCCATGTCAGACCTGAGCATACGTCACGACGGCCCGGAACCTCCATAGGTTGCCGCACTTTGTCGCGTCGGAGCCGGAAAGCGCTGTGCTAAGCTTGCCGCCGTCAGCGTCCCTGCCGGGTCATCGCGGAGTTCCCTGTCCCATGGTCCACCGTCGCATATCCCTGACCAATGCCCCCGGAGTCGCCCGGTGAGCGTGCCCCGCATCCTCACCGACGACCTTAGCGTCCACTTTGGCGACCGTTCGGCGCTCGACACCATCAACGTATCCTTCGACGCATCCCAGACCACCAGCATCCTCGGGCCGAACGGGGCCGGGAAATCGACCCTGCTCAAAACCATCGCGGGAATGCTGTCTCCCTCCCACGGCCGCGTGCTGCTGGACGGCGAGGCCGTCACCTGCCCATGCCGCCGCGTCGTCTACGTGCCCCAGCGCTCGGCAGTCGACTGGTCCTTCCCGATCTCCGTGCTGGATGTCGCGCTGATGGGCATCGGTCTCCGCCGCTCCCGCTTCCGCCCGCTGTCGGGATCAGACCGGGACGCCGCCCTCGATGCACTGGACGCGGTGGGCATGAAACGACTCGCGAAGGTGCAGATCGGACAACTGTCCGGCGGTCAGCAGCAGCGTGTCTTTCTCGCCCGCGCGCTTCTTCAGCAGGGCGATGTCTACCTGCTCGATGAGCCATTCACCGGCGTCGACGTGCCGACGCAGGGCCTGCTGGTCGAACTCTTCGCCGGCCTCGCCCGTGACGGCAAGACCATCATCTACGCCACCCACGACCTCGCGTTGGCGGCGGCAACATCCGACCGGGTGCTTCTGCTCAACCGTCGCGTCATCGCGGATGGCGCGCCCTCTGCGACGATGACCGCCGACAATCTCCGAGCCACCTTTGGCGGGGCCGCCGTCATGCCGCCGCCGGGGGTCGCCGCATACTGGGAAATACGGTCGATCTGCTCGTCGAACCCCTTCGGCTCACCTTCATGCAGCACGCAATGCTGGCGATCCT
>CAIPGK010000059.1 GCA_903864575.1 uncultured Chloroflexota bacterium | reverse complement strand
GCATTCGCGGCGGCCGAGCTTGACGACGAGACGCTGCTCGCGGAGGTCGATGACGACGCGATCGCGTCTGGCAACGCGATCGCGCGAACCCTTGCCGCTTGCGCGTTCCGGGTCGGCGACTACGCGAGGGCTGGCGATCGCGCGGCCCGCGCGGTGGGCCAGGATCCGACGGATGCGCGCGCGCGGCTGCTTGGATTGCTCGCGTCCATCGAGCTTGGCGCGGATCGAGAGCGGGCGTTGCGCGAGATACGGTCGATCGCCGACGGCCGCGATTCGGTTGCCGCCGATGCCTTTGCGCTGCTTGCGGATGTCGAGCGGGGGACACGATCTCCTTCGGCTCCGCGCGCATCGGCGGGCGAGTCGCTCCCCGACGAGTCGTCGGCCGGTGAGGACGGGACAGCGGAAGCCGGTGAGTCCGTCGAGGTGCGGGCGACGGGGTTGCCGCAGCCGCGGGAGGCGGCGCAGGTGCTCCTCGCCGCCGCGAACGAACTTGACCGAGTTCGCCACCCGCTTGCCGCCGAGTGCCTTGCGCTCGCGGAGGAATCAGATCCCTCTCTCGAGGCCGCGCGCAAGCTTGCGGCCCGCGCCAGCCGACCCGATGCGCCGGCGGCGCTCGCGACCTGGACGCAGGCGATGATGACGGATGCGCCGGGGTTGCCATCACGGCGACGCGTTGACGCGTCCCTGCGTGAGCCTCGTGTCAGCGGCCAGATTCCCGCTGGCTCGATTGCAGCGCGGTTTGACGCGCTTGCGCTTTCGAGCGATGTGGTTCGCGCGCGTGACCGTGCCGAGCGAACTGCCATGAGGCCTCGCACGCCCGCTGCGACGGCGGCGAAGGCGGAGTCGCTGTTCGCTGCAGGCGATGCGGCCGGTGCGGCGCAGGCGCTCGAATCCGTCGCAGGATTGACCTCTGGTCCGCTTCCTCCGCGCGCGGCGCGGCGCATGCTCGTTGTGGCCACCGCGATCGCGCTGCGAGACTCGTCGCTCGCACAGCCGATGCAGAGGGTCGCAACCCAGGTCGCCGTGAGGCTTGCGATCGTCGGCCCCGAGGAGATGGCGGCCGTGATGCGGCTCGCGATCGCAGCGCGGGTCAGCGAAAGCGAGCTCGAGTCGATTGCGGCGATGCTGGCGCGATCGTGCCGGATCGGGCTTGCGGATTCCCGTGAACGGTTCGGGAGCCTGTTCGGCGTGCTGCTCAAGGTCGATGAGGATCCGTTCCCCATCGCGCTTCTCGCCGACGCGCTCGCGCGAGAAGGCCGACTCGATGCGGGGCTTCGAGGCTTCCTCGGCAACGCTGCGGTTGCGCTGCAGGCCGCCGCCGGCGGTCCAGCGTCGAGGTCGCAGGCGCTCCTCCGCACGCTCTCCGAGCAGGGGGCGCCGGCGTTCACAAGGGCCGGGGATGCGGAGACAACGCTTGCGGAGTCGCTCCTTCGCGCCGCAAGCGCGTATTCGCTCGTCGGCGATGCCGGGGGAAGCGACGAGCTCCTTCGGGCCGCGGTCTCGGCCGATCCAACGCTTGCGCCCGCATTGAACAACCTCGCGTTCTCGATGATCGAGTCGGGGAAGGTTGACGCTGAGGCGGTGTCGCTTGCGGAGCGCGCGGCGCGGTTGACGCCTGACGATCCATCCGTGCTCGACACCCTCGGTGTGGTGCGCTACCACCAGGGCCGCTTCCGTGACGATGCGGCTGGTCCCGGCGCGATCACGCTGTTCCGCCAGGCGCTGCGGGTAGACCCGGACGATCCGTCGCTTGCCACGCTTGATCACCTTGGCGACACCCTGTGGCGCGACGGCGACCAGGCTGGCGCGATTCGCTGCTGGCAGCAGGTCTCGCAGGTCGCGAAGCTGCGTTATCCACCCGACGCGATCGCGCGTGGATTGATTGATTTCCAGCGTCGGGAGTTTGGCTTCCAACTGGTTGCGCCCACGGAGTTCGTGCAGAAGGAGTACGGGCGTATCGTGGATCGAGCCGAGCGGAAGTTGCAGGAAGTTGCGCGAGGGGTTCCCCCATCGGTCGCGGAGTGTCGCGCGGTACCTTGAGGACCGATGGGTGGCTGGCATTCACTCGGTCGAGCCGCATCGCTTCGGGGTTCGACGACACGGATAGGACACATTCATGGCAGGTCATAGCGCTTGGAAGAACATCAAGCATCGGAAGGCCGCGGTCGACAAGAAGCGCGGCAAGGTGTGGAGCAAGTGCTCGCGCGCGATCATGGTCGCCGCCCAGAAGGGTGGCGGAGACCCGCAGTTCAATCCATCGCTGCGAATCGCCGTGGATGCCGCGCGCGCGGCGAACATGCCGCGCGACACGATCGAGAAGGCCGTCAAGAAGGGTACGGGTGAAGGATCCGACGAGCGGTACGACGCTGTTCGCTACGAGGGCTACGGACCAGGCGGCGTCGCGATGATCGTTGAGTGCCTGATCGCGAATGCCAACAAGGCGGCCGCCGATATCCGCGTGATCTTCGACAAGAACGGCGGCAAGCTCGGCGTGCCCGGCTCGGTCGCGTTTGGATTCTCACAGAGGGCGCAGGTCATCGTGTCCGATGGCGCCACCGAGGAGAAGTTGATGGAGCACGCGCTCGACGCGGGCGCGGAGGACATTCAGGGCGAGGATGGCGCGTATCAGGTGCTCGGAGCGCCTGCGGATCTGATCGCGATTCGAAGCGCAATCGAGTCCGCGGGAATGACCGTGGAGAGCGCGGAAGTCGTCTGGTTGCCGCTGCAGATGGTTGAAGCGCCGTCCGACACGCTCGCGGGCATCGAGCGATTGGTCGACGCGCTCGAAGACCTCGATGATGTTCAGAAGGTCTACACCAATCTCGCCTGAGCAGAGGTCCTCGACATCGCAACGCAACATCAAGCCTGGAGCTCTGGCTCCCCGCCGGATGTCGCCTAGGCAAGAGCGGTTCGGACCGAATCAGCGCTCGGGAAGCGGCTCGGGCGGTTGCGACGCAGGGGCTTCGGCGGCGGGAGCCGCTGGGTCTGCGACCGGGTTGGTGGCCGCTGCGGTTGGCGCCGCAGGCTGGGCTCCGTTCGTTTCTGACGGCAGCGGCGGAGGGACAGGCACCTCCGCGGTCGCGGGAGTCAAGGTCTCCGTTGCAGGTGCCGTGGCCGGGCCAAGCAGAGATCGAACCTGCGCGAAGTAGCGATCCGCCTCACGCCAGACATGCGCAGGCACCGAGACCTGCCGCGCCGTGAATTCAACCGTCGGGACATCAAGCGACTCGTCGCGAGAGAGCACGACCTGAATTCTCCACTCTTCCTGCTCCTTCTGCGGATCCGCGAAGGGAGTCACGTAGAGACGCTTCAGGTAGCGGTAGATCTCAAGTCGCTTCCCCGACTCATCGACCATGACCTGGTTGTCCTGCACCTTCCAGTCGTCGTACTCCGGGGTGCGTGCTGCGGCGACCATCGCGCTCCATACTTGGTCGTCGGCGTGGCCCTCGAAGGTGGCAGACCGGGAGGTGCAGCCGGCCATCGAGAAGATCAGGACAGCGACAGGTACCGTGGCGAACAGGGTGGGGATTCGCATGGGGAGCTCGGACCAGGGGTCCATTGAGGAGCCTGTTCATCGGCAATTTGGGATAGGTCGGTGCAGAAGCCCTTGCCGCGAGGGTAAACCAGCAGATCCTCGCAGAGGCGAAGCGGGGGATTCTCGGTACCTTTCCCGAATGTCCGGTTCAGATCCTTCCGTGGGTGGCGCCCCTTCCCAGCATCCGCCCAGCGGCGAGACGCCGCCAACGACCCAGATGGGAGGCGAGTCCGTGGTTCCAACCCAACCTCGGGATCGACGGCTCCTTGCGAGCGGCATCCTGGGACTGCTGTGGATCAGCTTGCCACCGCTTGCCGGCATCTACATCCTTCTCGACCTGCAGGACATCGCAAGTTTTCTCCAGCACGATCTGTCGCACGGCTTCTGGGCGTATGTCGCGGTCTTCGCGATCACCGCGGGGCTCGGGCTGCTGCCAACCTACTCCCAGTCGTTCCTAGGTGGCTGGGTGTTCGGCATGCAGTGGGGACTGCTTGGCGCGATCATGGGATTCACCGGGGGGGCGGCGATCGGCTATCTCTTCGCGCGCCTTGTGACTGGAGACAGCGTCGACCGCTGGATTGACCGTCATCCGCGAGGTCGCGTCATCCGCGACTCACTGGCGCGCGGCTCCACTGGCCGAACCCTCCTGATCGTGACCCTTCTCAGGTTGCCGCCGAACTCGCCGTTCGCAATGACGAACTACGCGCTGAGCGCCACGCGGGTTCCCTTTTGGATCGCGATGACAGCAACCCCGATCGGGATGCTGCCACGGACGGCGATCGTGTGTTTTCTGGCGGCTGCCGCCGTTTCCGAAGGCGCACAGAACATCAAGCAAGCGGTTGAGGACAAGCCGATGTGGGCCTTGGTGTTTGCGATCGGCAGTTCAGTCGCGGCGATCGCGATCATGGGGCGACTGGCGAACCGTGCGCTCGCCAGACTTGCAAGCAACGAGCCTCCAGCTGATCCGGAATGCGGATCTGGCCCGGCCAGGAGCTGAGCGTCGGTTCTCCGCGAAGGATGGTCTGCCACGAGCGAAACCAAACGAAAGACCCGCGGCGAGCTGCCGCGGGTCTTTCTGAATGTCGATGTTCGAGAGAGCGGGGAGCTTCGCGGACGCCCCAGGACTCCGATTAGGCGCGGCTTCGGTACGAGCCGTCCGACGTGCTGACGATGATCTTCTCGCCAGTCGTGATGAAGGGCGGGACACGGGTCTTGAGACCCGTCTCGCAGGTTGCCTCCTTCAGCTGGTTCGTCGCAGTCGCGCCCTTGATGCCCGGTGGGGTATCCGTGATCTGCAGAGTCACAACGAGTGGGAGCTCAACAGAGATTGGCTTGCCATCGCACCACAGCACGATGATCTGGGTGTTGGGAAGCACGTACAGCGTCAGGTCGCCGACGACCTCCCTCGGGAGCTCGACCTGCTCGTAGCTCTCCAAATCCATGAAGACCGCCATGCTGCCCTGCTGATACAGGTACTCCATCTGACGGCGGTCAAGATCAACCTGCTCGACGTCTTCGCCAGAGCGAAGACGCTTATCAATCAGCGATCCAGACTTGAGGTCGCGGAGCTTGACCTGCACGAAAGCGCGCAGGTTGCCCGGGGTGCGGTGCTCTACCTCGGTGATCAGGAACAACTTGCCATCCATCTTGATGGCCATGCCAGGGCTCAGGTCGGTGCTATTCAAGGTTTCCTCGCGGAGTTAGATCGAAGAGCCTAGCAGAATCGACGCATCACGGGATTCGGCGCGTCCGGTCTGTCAGGTGTGGGTTCTTGCGTCGGGGACCGAAGGAACGTTCCGCTGGCCCCTCGAGCGCCACTAGGCAAGGTCTCGTCGTCTGTTCGCCG
>CAIPGK010000058.1 GCA_903864575.1 uncultured Chloroflexota bacterium | reverse complement strand
GTCAAGGCCCGGCTTCACCGGCGCAGCCGCTGGCCCGCCATCGAGGTCAATCGCCAGCCCCAGCCCGGCAGACATCTCGGCGACGTCGTCCCGAGGAGCGCCGGGAGCCACGGCCGCAGTCCGCTCCGCCCGGGTCGGACGCTGCGGACCGCCCTTTCCGCCCTTCTGGTTCGCCGGCCGTTTCCTGTGCGTCGTCACGCCATCCCTCTCATCGCCGCGCGCGGCTCACTCCCGCACACGATACCGTCCTTCAACGACCCGCCCATCACTGCCCGAGGCAGCGGTGGACCGGTCGTGCCGCCCGTCAGACGTCGGCTCCGACGCGCCGCCACGAATATCGCGCAGGTGCTCATCGACGACCCAGGCGGGCGCGAGCCTGGGCAGCAGCCTGACCGTAACGAGCAACAGCGCAACCACCAGGCCCGCGTCGTCGATCTGCCCGATCCCCGGCAGGAAATCCGGGGCGAGATCGATTGGCGACAGCACATAGAGCGCTGCAACCGCAGGGAGTACGTTCTTCACCCAACACACCCGGGGATCTCGCAGCAATCGCCACGACAACCGGATCTGGTTGACCATCCCAGGTTCCAGCAATTGCTGGGCACCGTTGAACGCCGAATTCGTGCGAGCGTCGGACATGTCATTCCTCCTCGCCTGACGCAGTATAGGACAGGCGCTCATTTCAACTCGGCGGCGATCTGCTGCGCCGCCTTGAAGGCCTCCGGAGTGTTCGCATTGTGGAATCCCGTCAGTGCCGGATCGAAACCCCGCACGATCGATTCCGGAATCCGCTCGACGGTAATCTGATCGAAAAACCCGATGACCTTGTACTGCCCATTCACGAGTCTCGGCACGATGACCGGCAGGCACGAGCGCGCGTATATCGCGTGAAGCGTCTGCATGATCTCGCCGGAACCCTGCCTGCTTTCGCCAAGCGTGACGGGCACGAGCGCCTGCCACTCCCCGGGCCAGGCAGCCATCGCGGCCAGCAGCGGACCGCTGAGAAATGGCATGTCGCACGCGACGACGAGGCTGCGCTCATGCCGGGCGGTGCGAAGCGCCGTCGCAATTCCGCCAAGCGTACCCGTGCCTGGGTATTCATCAGGCACGACCGGAACCCCGAAGCGCTCGTATCCCGGCCTGTCGCTCGCAATGATGCGTACGTCATCGGCCACCTGCCGCACCCGGTTCAGCACCAGTTCGATCATCGCCGGTCCCCCGGGCACAAGGGGGAGCAAGGCCTTGTCGCGCCCCATGCGCGTGCTCATGCCGCCGGCCAGTACCGCCGCGCTCAGGGAATACGGCTCCATCACGTCCATCGTTCCCTCATCTCCGCCGACGATGATGACCGGCGGGCGTTCACGTGCCTATCCGGAATTGACGGTCCGGTATAAAATCGAACAAGAGCACTCCGGCCCGAGCGTCGTTTTCACGCGAAGGGTAGTTCGCCGATGAAACTGCATCGCTGCTTCAACCAGCGTTATGCTCCGCACCCGATGTCCTGACATCGGGTGCGTCTGTTTCCTGGCGCTCCCAACCCACGGCGTGACGACCTTGGCAGGATGCCCGCCCGGCGGCGTAGCCGGGTATCGCGAGCGACGCGGGACAGGAGCGACATCATGAACTCCAGCATGATCGGCAAGATCGAGAAGGCCCATCGCTACGCAGCGGAACCGGAGCGCGCAACCATCGAGGCCATCACGGTGCGGTTCCATGGCGGCCACGACGACTACACCATTCGCCTCGACGATGGTCACTGGTCCTGCAGTTGCAACACGTTCTCCACCCACATTGTCGGCACGTGCGCCCACATCATGGCGCTCCAGCAGATGCTTGGCCAGATGCTGAGCGCGGACGCCC
>CAIPGK010000057.1 GCA_903864575.1 uncultured Chloroflexota bacterium | reverse complement strand
TGCGCAAGAGCAACAAGATCGAACCGATGCTGATCGACTCCCTACGCGAGAGCCCGTGGCAACCGCGCCTCTCGATCGCTCCCAACGAACTCGAGGACCTCAAGAAGTCCATCCGGGATTTCGGGTTCGTCGGGTACATTCCTGTCCGCAAGTCCGATCCCACCGACCCGGCCAGCCCGCTGGAAATCGTCTACGGTCATCGCCGCGTGATGGCGGCGCGGCTGCTGGGCATGGAAACCATCCCGGTCATGCTCTGCCAGCTCGACGACGCCGCCATGATGCGGCTGGCGTTCGTCGAGAACTCCACCCAGAAGAAGATGACCTACTGGGAGGAGGCGAGGCACTTCAAGGAGATGCAGGAGCGGCTCGGCCTGAGCGTCCGCAAACTCGCCGAGATGCTCGGCCTCTCCCGCAACTATGTCCACAGCCGCCTGCAGCTGCTGGCCCTGCCGGAGGGTAGTCCGCTGCGAATCGCCGCCGAGCGCAACGACATCGTGATGGCAAACGCGCTGGCGTTCACCAACCTGTCCCGCTCACTCGATCCGGACCAACTGGAGCTGCTGCTGGACGACGTGCGCAAGGGCGAATTGAACGTCCTCGATCTGCAGGGGCTGGAGCGCGCGCTCGCCAAGGCGCAGGAAATCCCGCTCGGCGAGCTCAACGACGACGGCGCGATCGTTCGCACCTCGTCCATCGACGACCAGGAGGCGATCAAGGCGGAGCTGGTCGAAGCCGCCCGCCGGAAGGAGTTGCACGCCTACCAGCCCGTCTTCGCCGCCCCGGAAATCGACCTCGCCCCGAGCAGGATCGCCCGCGAGGCCGCCGCGCTCGAAACGCGGAAACTGGGGCAGCAGGTCACAAGCGACCATCCGCATGAGGCCGCGGCCGTCGCGGTCGATCCCGTTCCCGGCGATGACCGGCCCGCGGCTGTCGATGCCCCGACGGACCCGGCGGCCACGGCGTCACGGCGCGGGCTCACGCGGAAGGACGGTCTGGCGTATGCCCTCGAGGCGGTGGATCAACTGCGCGGAGTGCTTCTGCACCTGCGGCCCCGCGTCGAGAAGGCCGACTTCGACCGGCTCGATCCTGCTACCCGGCAGGAACTGCGCGCGATGCGCGACGATCTCTCCCGGTTGCTGGAACACGCCTGATCGCAGCCGCGAGAGGGGAGGCATTCCGTCGCGTCCGCCCGGAGGGAGCCGGTCAGGATGCGGCGGGACGGCGTTGTCGCGCAGGGGCGCCAGCGCTCCCGGTGCGTTCAGATGCCGGACTCCGCCGCACCGGTTGCATGGCGGCAGGCAGCACGACCGATAGGGTATCCCCGGATGTCCGACCGATCACGACGCCGGGCGATGGCGACGGAACCTCGCCCAGCCCGACGCGAGCCACGCATCAACGGCGCACCCGCAGCCGACCGGCACGTCGCCCCTCCGGACGGTCGGCGCATCATGTTATCCGCATTGATGCTCGTTCATCTCGCTCGTGGGGCCCGCTGGCCTGGCTGGCATCCGTGTGTTTCACGGGAAACCTTCGACGGCCCGAGGGATTGGGCAATTCCCGGCATGCAGCTGGCGACAGGACGTGGCCTCAACCGGAGTTCCACTGATTGCGGAAAACCGTGAAGCACGTTCTGTGGGAGACGAACGATGACTGTCTGGC
>CAIPGK010000056.1 GCA_903864575.1 uncultured Chloroflexota bacterium | reverse complement strand
GGCGGCCGGTTTGCGAAGCGTCGGAGATCGCGCCGTCGCCGGCGAGCGGCGGGAGCCGCGTCCCCGCTCGGCGTGGCCCGCCGGTCAGCCGCCGCCGACGGCGTGCACGACCTCCAGCACGTCACCCGCTTCGAGCGCGGTGGCCGGGTAGGCGGGGCGGGGGATGATGACCCCGTTCCGTTCGACGATGGCCATCGAATCGGAGAGTTTCTTCGATGAGAGGAAGTCCCGGATGGTCGCACCCGCCGGGACGGTCTGCGGTTTGCCGTTCACGGTGATCTGGAGCGTCTCGGTTCCTGCGGTCATGGTCGGGGAGTCCTCCGGGGCGTGGGTAGCGGTCGATGGATGGGGCGCGTGGCCCGCGAGGGCGCGGGCGAGGGCGGCGGCGATGATCCGGGCGGCTGTTTCCGGGTCCTCGGCGGCGGCGATCGCGTCGATCATGGCGACTCCGGCAGCGCCGGCCATCGCCGCCTCCGCGACCCGGTCGGCCGTGATCCCGCCGATGGCAAGCACCGGGCAGGGCGCGGCCGCGGCGATCGCGGCGAATCCTCGCAGGCCGAGCGGCGGTTGTCCGGGGTGGCTGTTGGACGGGAAGACGTGCCCTGCGAGCAGGTAGTCCGCGCCCGCCGAATCGGCCGCCGCCGCCGCGCTGTGGACCGAACGCCCAAGCGGCGCATGCGGCCCCAGCCGCGCCCGCATCTCGGCCGCGCTCGCCCCGTGCTCGGGCAGGTGAACGCCGAGCCCGAGCCGGATGGCCGTCTCCGGGTCGCCATTGACCAGCAGCATCGCGTTGGGTCCGATGCGATCCTGCACGGAAGCGGCCAGATCCGGGAGGGCGGCGAGCGATTCCCCGCGCGCGCGCAGGATCACGCCATCCACCCCGCCCGCCACGGCCCGCGCGGCGAGACCGGGCAGATCGGAGCCAGCCGGCACGCGATCGGGATCGAGCACCAGCACCAGCCGCGGCGCGGGCATGACGGCGGCTATCGGGCCGCGCCGACGATGCCCGTGAGCGGGCTGCTCGCCGAGGCGTAGGGGAGGACGGGAATGCGGCCCGCGAGCCACGCCTTGCGCCCCGCGCTGACCCCGCCGGCAATGGCCTCGGCCATCATGGCCGGGTCCTGCGCGAGGGCGACCGCGGTGTTCACGAGGCAGGCGTCCGCGCCGAGTTCCATCGCCTGCGCCGCGTCGGAGGGAACGCCGATCCCGGCGTCCACGACCACCGGCACGCCCGCCTGCTCGATGATGATCCGGATCGCTTCCTTGTTGACGATGCCTTGCCCGGAGCCGATCGGGGAGCCGAGGGGCATGACCGTGACGCAGCCGACCGCCTCGAGATGGCGGGCGAGCACCGGGTCGGCGGGCATGTAGGGGAGCACCTCGAAGCCCTCCGCAACGAGAATCCTTGCCGCCTCCAGCGTGCCGACCGGATCGGGCAGCAGGTAGCGGGCGTCGGGGATGACTTCCAGTTTCACCCAGTCGCCGAGCCCCATCGCCTTTGCCATGCGGGCGATGCGGATCGCCTCCTCGGCGGTTTGGCAGCCTGCGGTGTTGGGGAGGATCGTATAGCGGCTGGTGTCGATGTCCTCGAGGATGGAGCGACTGGCCGGGTCGTCGAAATCGATCCGCCGCAATGCGACGGTGACGATGCCGGTTCCGGAAGCCGCGAGCGCATCCTTCATGTCCTGGTTGGAGCGGTACTTGCCCGTGCCGAGCATGAGCCTGCTCTGGAAGGTGCGGCTGCCGATGACGAGGGGAGCATCTGCATGAGACGGAGCGGACGAGGACATGGAAGCATCTCTCCTGCGCGTGGAACGCCAACACATCCGAGGCCGGCAGCGGAACCTGCGGCAGCGGGGTGGTGGGCTGGACGCTGAGGAGATCCGGACATTCCTGCGCGGGCATTACCCCGATCAGGTTCGACGGTCGGAAGCGGTGACGATGCTCCCCTCTCAGCCCGGCTCCCCGAGCTCCCGTTGCGGTGACCCTTCGGTTGTACTACGGAGGCTACGTCCGCGCCGCCCTGCCGTCAAGCGCGGGTGCGACTCTCCGCCCGCGTCCATGGGCGACCGGCCGCGATGTGGCTTCGCGTGTGGCGGCTCACTCAAGGCAGCCACCGCCGCTCGATGCTCGCCAGCACGACCATCCCCGCCGGGCCGCCGAGGTGGACATCGACGACCGCGGAACAGAGGCGGTAGGCCTCGTCGTCCGTGCAGCCCGACTCGCCGGTGAGGTATTCCCACATCCGGTCCAGCGCGTCCTGCCGGGCCTCGAGGAAGTGATTCTTCGGCCGCAAGCCGATGGTGAAGATACGATCGGCGTGCTCGATCCGCGGGGTCACCAGTCGGAGTCCCTTGCGGACGCCGAGGCGCACGGTCGCCTCGCCGGGGCACTCGATGGAGACGCTGGTCGCCTCGTTCTCGCCCATCGCGGCGTGGAGATCGCCGAGGGAAAAGAGACCGCCCGGAACCTGCGCGGGCAGCAGCACGGTCGCGCCGGGCCGGTTCTGCATCAGGTCGTAGTTGCCGCCCCACGGGTAAGGCGGAGACAGGGTGGACGAGGCCCCGCTCGCGGGCGCAAGACCGAGGCAACCGATTATGGGCCGCACCGGCACGCGCAGGCGGTCCGACAGGGTGATCCAGCCGTCGCGGATCGGCAGCCGGTCGAGGGTCGGCGCGGGCATGTGCTTCGAGAGCGGCCCGAAGCCGGGGATCGAGGAGCTCCACCCCCACGGCCCGGGGGTCACGTCGAGAATCTCCACGGAGACGGCGTCTCCCGGCTCAACCTCTTCAATGAAGACGGGCCCGGTGACGACGTTCACCGCGTCCACGTCGAGGGTTTCCAACCAGCGGTCTCCCGCGGCGAAGAGATGCTCGACGGGCTCCGCGGTCGTCTCGAAGGTGACCACGTCGCCTGGCTGGATCCGCAGCGCCGGTTCGATGCCGGGCCGGAATGCGCCGTTGCTGTACGTCGCGGCGAGCCGGTGCATGGGACTTCTCCTCCATTGCGGACGGTGTCGCGTGCGGCCATCGTTCGCGCACGGTACCACTCGCGCGCGTCCTGCCGCTGCGTGGCGATATGCTTCGCGGCAGGACGCGACGGTCGCACGGGAGCGCGGATCAGCATGAGCATGGATACCTTCGGCCAGCCGGGACGGGTGACGGACCACGGGGATGGCCTCTGGCAGATCGATCTCGGGTTCGAGGAGCGGGAGGGCGTGATTGCCGCCTACCTGCTGGGTGGCGACGGCGACCTCGCGCTGGTGGAGACCGGACCGAGCACCACCCTGCCGCACCTGCTGGCGGGCATCCGCGCGGCGGGCTTCGACCCGGCCGATGTCGGGCAGATCGTCGTCAGCCACATTCACCTCGACCACTCCGGCGCGGCGGGCGTGCTGCTGCGGGACCACATGCCCCGCGCCGTTGTCCGGGTTCATCCGGTTGGCGCGCCGCACCTGATCGAGCCCGACAAACTGATCGCCAGCGCGACCCGGCTCTACACCGACCGCATGGATGCGCTCTGGGGGGAAATCGCCCCGGTCCCGGCCGATCGGGTGGTCGCCCTCGAGGATGCGATGCCCTTCGAGGTGGGGGGGCGCCCGCTGACCGCGCTCTTCACCCCCGGCCACGCCACCCATCACATCACTCTCTGGGACCCGACCCGCTCGGCGGCCTTCACCGGCGACGTCGGCGGCGTGCGCATGCAGGGGACGAAATTCAACCTGCCTCCCGCGCCGCCGCCGGAAGTGAGCCCGGAGGCGTGGGCGGTCAGCGCGGAGCGCATGCTCGACCTCGGCGCGGAGCGGCTCTTCCTGACCCACGGCGGTCTGCACGACGACGTGCGGGAGCACCTCGCCCAGCTTGTGCCGAATCTGGCGGCGCTGAAGGCGCTGGCGAAGGAGCGGCTGCTGGCGGGGGACGACCACGATCAGTTGACTGCGGCGATCCACCACTGGGTCAGCGCGCAGGTCGGCCCGGTGGAGCCGGGGGTGCTGACCAATCTCGAATGGGCATCGCCGAGCTACCTCGCCTCGTTCGGGCTGACCCGGTTGCTGGTGAAATCGGGTGAGGTCCCCGACCCGAAGGCGGCTCAGGGGTGACGCGCGCGGTCAGGAGCGGCTTTCCTGAAAAGGTATAGACCATTGTCTATACCCAAATCATCCTTCCAGTCAGGCGCTCCGGCGCAGGGAGGTGCGTGATGATTGCCGAACCGGCCGGTCGATTGCGGCCCGCGGAACTCCGGCGGGATTTCGATCTGTCGCGCGAGCGGATGGCGCGGCTGATCGACGTCAGCGCCAAGACCATCGAGCGCTGGGAGGAGCGGGACGGCCTGCCCGACCGGACCAGCGGCCGGATTCGTCTGGAATTCGCCCGGTTGCAGGAGATACGCACACTCGGCTTGATGGTCTACACCCCCGAGGGGTTCCGGCTTTTCCTCCAGACTCCGCTCGAGGAGTTGGGTGGCCGCACGTCGTTGCAGGCGATCGAGCAGGGCGCTGTGGAACTCGTGATCGCTGCGCTTGCCGCTGATTACGAAGGCCTCGGATTCTGATGTCGTTCGAGCGGCTGATGCGCCCATGGAGCGGCCCGCTGTTCCGCCATCTCCCCGCTGCGTCAGAGAGTGACCCGCTCGACTTTCAGTTTGCAGGTGCTGGGCGAACCAATCGATGGAACACCCCCGGTCAACCGACGCTCTGCCTGGCTGGCGACGAGGGGGTGATGATCGCCGAGTGGGGGCATCATTGCGCCATCAACCGCTCTCCCGAACTCGAACGCCGCGCCGTGGAGCGGGCCATGTTCCGGTTCGAGGTGTCTCTCGATCACGTGCTGGACCTCCGTGAGCAGGCGGTCCTCGATGTGCTCCAGGTTGCTTCGCCGACATCGATGTCGCCCGGGCGACCGCCAGTTTTGTCCGAAGCCTCACCCCTGCTCAGGCAATCCTGGCGCCTCCGATGGCGTTTCCCGACGATCCCGCGCGGTTCGTCATGGCGCTCTTTCTCAAAAAGTTGCCAGCCGACACCGGACGCTTCATCCACGCGGTCACTGCTGCCGATGTACTGCGCTGGGAGTGAGTTGCCTTCATCAACGCTCCGGGGCATCGCCGGTGGTGGGCAGCGCCTGCGGCCTGACCGCGCCCATCCAGCATTGCGCAAGGCGGTCGGTGGGACGAGGCATTCGTGGCGTTGGCCGTCGAACCTATGGCTCGCGCCCAGCGGGTTCACCGGCTGACGTCCGCCGGCGCGGGGGCATGCGAAAATCCGGCACGCACGAGACCGGGAGACGATTTTGCCCGATGTTCACCCCTGCCGCGCCTGCACCCTCCGACGCCATGACCGCCGCCCGGCAGAAGACAACGGCGGGCGAGCCGGGGGTGCATGGCGAAATCGCCGTGCTCCTCTATGCCGTCTCGGCGCTGCTGCTCCTCTGGCGACTGGGCGCCAATCCGGGCTACCCGTTCAACTGGGAGGAGTACACGGCCTGGAACATCTTCCGGTTCTGGGAGCCCGGCCCATACTGGCGCGAGATTCTCGCGCCCGGCAATGGCGTGATGACCGACAGCGGACGCGGGCTGCTGATCGGCCTGCCGGGATCGGCCAGCTTCGCGCTGTTCGGCGTCGGGTTGACGCAGTTGCGGGTTCCCATTGCCCTGCTCGCCGCGCTCGCCCCGCCGCTGCTCTGGCTTGCCGGCCGCCAGGTGCTTCCGGCCCGGGTCGCCCTGCTGGGTGCGGCGTTGCTCGCCGTCTGTCCGGTGTTCGACCTCTATGGCCGCACCGCGACCCTCGTCGGAATCTCCCTGGTCCCGCTGCTGCTGGCCTTCTGGGCGCTGGCCTCCGTGCTGACTGCCCCCCGAGGCGCGGGCGGCCTCGCCGCGGTCGGACTGGCCGTGAGCCTGTGCCTCGGCATCTTCGCGTACGCGCCGGTCCGGCTCATGTGGCCGATCTCGCTGGCGGTCCTTGTTCTCGCCGCGTTGTTCGACCGTTCCCGTCGCTGGCAACTTGTCGGGGCCGCGTTGCTGGGCGTGCTGATCGTGCCCGCGATGCTGATCTTGCTCGACCGGGCGACCGCGGCGGAGCCGGACCCCATGGCCGCGGTCTCAGGCTATTTCCGCGCGCGAGATGAAACCATCCTCCATATGACCGACAAGGATCGTCTCCTCTATCTGCGGCAAGATGCGCCGTCGTTCGGCTCGCCGGTCGTTCGGCTCGTCCTGCAGAACCTGCGCGATCTGGTCCGGGTCGTCTTCGACCGCGGAACCATGCCGCTCCGCTCGGATTACTGGAATGCCAGCGGCAGCATCTGGCCGGCATGGTTCGGGGTGCTGGCGGTCGCGGGAGCGGTGCTGGCGGTGCTTGCCGCGATCCGCCGCCGGGAGTGGGGCGGGCTGCTGGCGCTCGCTTGCGCCGGCGGCTTTGCTGCGCCGCTGCTGCTGACCTCGCGCGTGGACTCGGGCCGCCTGCTTGCGGCGGTTCCCTTCGCCTGCCTGCTCGTTGCGCTGGCCGTGGATGCCGGAACCGGCGCGATCGTCCGGTTCATCAGGCGACATGACCCGGGCAGCTGGCTGCCACGGGCGCTGCCGGCCGCGGCGCCGGTTGCGGTGGTGCTGGCCCTGTGGGGCGCTTCGGCGGTGGCGATGCGGGAGCCCGCGATGCTTTCCCGGCAGGTCCGGGAGGCGCAGCAACTGGCTGGGCTGGCCGGAGACGCCCCGACAGGCGGCATCGTGCTGGTGGTGAAGGACGACCTCGGACGGGAAATCGAGCGGGTGCATGCGTCGAGCCACCGCCTGTTGCTGGAGCAGTACTATCAGATGGTCGATCTCAACGGGCCGGATGCGCTCGTGCGCGGCCCGGAGCGCCCGACGCTTCGCTATGGCGAGGCGCTGACCGCGCTGGAGGAGGGCAGCCTGGAGGATGCCTGCGAGTCCCGCTACGCAATCCAGCCCGAGGTGCGCGATCGCGTCGAGGCCGCGCTGGAGCGGCTCGATTGCGACGGCATGCCGGAGGTCATCGACCTGCCGCAGTAGCACGGATGGCTGGCGCCGGGGCGATCCCCGGAGGGTCAGAACAGCGGCACAGGCATGACCGGGTGGGGAGGCGGCGGGGCCGTCTTCGGGAGCAGCGGCGTCACCTCCCGCGCCGCCGCGAGCGCGCAGGAAAGAGCATGGGCGCCGGTGTGCGGCGCGGGAAGCCCGAGCGCATCCTCCGGCGGCATCCCGAGATCGCGGTGGCTGGTGGCGAGGGCGTTTGCGAGGAGTTCCGCGGCCGGTTCCGCGATGCCGCTCGACCCATGCCGCGAGAGAACGTCCAGCAACCGGCGGGCCATGCGCCAGCGCGACCATTCGTCGACCGGCGGCGCGGGACTTGATGGCAGCAGACCTGATCGGCCGGGCCGCACGATTCCCCGGGAGCTGTCGTCGAGACGAGGGCCGCTTCCGGGGCAACCCAACCACGCCACCGATGGCCTGTCCCCCTTGAGCCATGACAGGGATGGCAGCCAGCGCGGAATGCGCGGGCTTCCGTCATGTTCGACGGTTGAGCCGGGTCGTGATTCGGCCAGTAATGGATGAAGACTATGGCAATGCTGCGGGTCCCGGAATGGCGTAATAGCTGCTATCATGGAGAATATGCTGGTCCATGCGAACGGTGCATGATCGGCGATCAGCCGGAGCGAGTGGGGCGATTCGCCCCGCGCCATAACGAGTCACCTCTGTCCTTGCCCCCGAGGACACGGGTGTGCCGCCGGCTCTCGCGAAAGCGGGGCCGGTGGCCATTTCGTTCGGGTGGCCACGGTGATGGCGCTCAACCCGGCAGCATCGCCTGCCGCGTGACGTTGTCTCGTCATCGTCAAAGTGGCGGTGAAGTGGCGGAATTTTCACTTCCCAGCCATCGAACCAGCAGCTACGCTTACTGGAATGGACTGCGGCGATGCGGTCGCCGGAGGATGCATGCGGGAACCGGCGCGTGCCGACTTTGAGGGAAGCTGTCGTGGATGAGAACAGATTCGATGCGATGTCCCGTCTCATTGCCGCGAGCGCGACCCGGCGGCGAGGGCTGGCGGCCGCGGCTGGGGCGCTGGTTGGCGGCATCGCCGCGACCGTCGACGCCGATCCCGCGCCTCGGCGCCGCCCTCGGCCGGAGGGGCCGTGCGGCGATGGGTCGGGCCCGGACAATCGCTGCAAGAAGAACAAGGAGTGCTGCACCGGCATCTGCAACAAGGAGGTCCGGCGCTGCCGCTGCCTGAGGCGCGGCGAAGCCTGCTCGTCGGACAAGAACTGTTGCGGCGCCTCCCGATGCAAGAAGGGGGTGTGCGGAAGCGGACCCGCGCCGGGCGGGTGCACCGTCTGCGCGTCGGGGTGCGAGTACAGCACCATCCAGGATGCGATCGACGCCGCCGCCAGCGGCGCGGTGATCGGCATCGGCGAGAAGACCGGGGGCTACCCGGAGAACGTAATGATCGCGAAGTCGCTCACCCTCGAAGCCTGCAACGGGACGCCCGTCATCAACCCGACGTCCGGCAACGGCATCGAGTTTGCCTTCAGCGGCGGCGAAAACCGCGAGATCGTCCTGAGCGGTCTCACCCTGCAGGGCTCGGGTGTGGACGGCTGCGGCATCAGGGTCGGGACATTCGCGATCAACCCCGGCGGGGACTTCGCGGTGACGCTCTCCGACCTGACCGTGCAAGGCTGGGGCAACCCCGTCGGGACCGACAGCTACGCGGGCGGCGTCTTCCTCGCGGTCTCCGGGTCGTTGACCGTCCAGGGCGGGACCTACCGGAACAACAGCCAGAACCTGGAAATCGTGCAGGGGACGCTACGCCCGCTGACGGTCTCGATCACCGGCGCGACGCTGGACGGCGGCGGCGGAGCGGGTGACCGCACGCGAGGCTCGCTCTTTTTGACCGGTTTTGACATGACCGCCACGGTTACCGACACCACCATCTCGAACTACAACGGATATTTCGGCGGCATGTTCGTGGATTCCGCGCAGGTGACCCTTGCGGGAAGCACAGCGATCACCGGGAACACTTCGGCCTTAATGGGCGGCGGCATTCTCGCCGACTGGGGCGCGGTGGGGACGCCGAAACCAACCAGCCTGACCATCGAATCGACCGTCAGGATCAGCGGCAATACGGCACCGATCGGCAGCGGCATTGCCGCCAATGGATACGCCATCGGCAGGATCACCGGCGCCGACGATACGACGGTGGCGCCGAACGGCAACGGAGACCAATGCCAGACGACCACAAACTTTGTGTCGCCGGTGACAGTCCCGAATTGCGCGTTCGCG
>CAIPGK010000055.1 GCA_903864575.1 uncultured Chloroflexota bacterium | reverse complement strand
TCAGCATGCTGCTGGTTGTCGATCCCCCGCCCGAACCCGGGCCGGATCATCCCGCGCTACTTCACATCCAGTGGCGTCGACGACTCGCTGGTCACCAGTTCCACCTTCTCGCCGGAGTTCGGATCGATGCCCTCCAGCCGCGCCGAGAACTCCCACATCCCGGGCTCGAACCCCGCCATCGGCAGGTACCGCGTCGCGAACGGGTTCTCGCCATTGGCGATCTTCACCCCCTGCGCCAGCGGGTACTCCTCGACCAGTTGCCCGTCCTTCTTCACGATCAGGATCACGTTCGCCGTGTCGATCTGCGGACCGGTGTTCGGCACGTTCACCGTCACCTGCGTCATCTGCACCTTGCCCGCGCTGTCCATCGCCGCCGTCACGTCGATTCCCGCGATGGTCGGTCCCGCCGCCTCCTCGGCAACGATGTTCACCGTCATCGGCAGATCGGCCGCCTCGGCGCTCACGCCCCGCTCCGCATCATCCAGCTTCACGGACACCGTGTACTCGCCATTCTCCAGCGGCTTGATCAGCGGCAGTTCGATGATCGTATCCGTTCCCGCGTAGATGGAATCCATGTCCATCTCCGTCCCGGTCACGCTCGTGCCGCTCGCATCCTTCACATCCACCGTCGCCGACGGCGCCAGCCGGATGTTGCCCGTGTTCTTCACCGCGACCTGCACGGTGTCCACCGCCGGGCCGTCGTAATAAACAGCCTCCCCGACCTCCATCGCCCCGCTCCGGTCGCCCGGAACATCCACCGCCACCGCGAGCGCCTGGCGAAGGATCTGGTCGATCGCCACCGCGCCGGTGCCCTTCACCGGGTCGGCGGTCTGCATCACCACGCTGGTGAGGTACTCGCCGGGCTTCGTCCCCTCCGGAACCGACACCGAGAACTTCCGCTCGGTCGTCTCGCCCGGCTTCAGTTCGAAGATTTCATCCTTCAGATCGAGCCATTCGGTCGTGCCCCCGATCGGCTCCCCGGCCAGCCGCGACTCGAATCCGCCATTCACGCGGGAATAGACATCGGCCGGAAACACCCGCACCCGCTGCGCCGTCGACCCGTAGTTCCCAACCATCAGCGTGAACGACGCGCTCCCGCCCGGCTCCAGCGTCGCCTCGAAATAGGGCTTCACCATGCCGACCGCCGTCGCCGAAAGCATCGGCATCCCGGTGTCCTCGAGCACCACCGCCTCCGGCGTCGCTCCAGCCTCCGGCGTCGCCGCATCCTGCGCCATCACGGGCGTAACGCCGCCGCCCAGCAGCAGCGCCGCACTCAGCAGCGCAATCCTTCCATTCCTGCCTCGGTCTCTCATGCCTGCCACGCCTGCCTTTCGTCGGAAATCTCTGTCAAACGCACCGGGCGGCAGCCTTTCGGCATGCCGCCCGGCGGGATTATCGCTTATCCGTTATCCGCGACCTGAATCGGCGTCGATTACGCGCCCGGGCCAGCCGAGATGGTGACCGTCAGGGTCGCCGTGTAGGTGCCCACGACGCTCCGGGCCGGAATCGTCAGCGTCACCGGAACGGTCTGGGTGTAGGACCCCATGCCGTAGTTGGCAAGCGCGTCGATGATCTCGACCGAGTTGTTCAACGCGCCGCCGGTGCCCACTGCCTTCGGGCCATTCTCGGCGCTCACCGCCTGCCCGCTGACCTGGGTCGGAGTGTTCGGCGTGCCGACCGCCAGGTTCGCCGCCGAGATCGACGATCCGCTGCCCGAGCCGGTGTAGCCCAGCGCGCTCGACTGGACGGTCACGTTCCAGCCGAGACCGGTGCAGGTCGCATCCGTCGCCGTCAGCG
>CAIPGK010000054.1 GCA_903864575.1 uncultured Chloroflexota bacterium | reverse complement strand
TGCGCCGGTGGATTCCGCAGGAATGCCGGGATGGATTGACGCTCCACGCGAGCGCGAACATACTTCGCTTGTGAAATTTTGCACGATACCCGTCGATCCCTGCGGACGGGAGTGAGACCACGTGACGCGGACGATTCCCGACCACTCGCTGCGCGAAAACCCGAACGACGCCGTGCCGATCGCGCCGGTTGGTCATCCGATCCCTGACATCGTGATCAGGCGATTGCCGATTTATGTGCGCACGCTGCGGTCACTCTCGGAGAGTGGCGTCGATTCTGTCTCCTCAGAGGAACTCGCGGAGCAAATCGGCATCTCGGCCGCGCAGATTCGCCGGGACCTGGCGTCGTTCGGCCGCTTCGGCCGGCAGGGCAAAGGCTACTCGACGGCAGAGGTTGCGGACTCCGTTGCCGAGATTCTCCATCTCAATCGGGGTTGGGATGTCGCTCTTGCCGGATTCGGCAACATCGGCCGCGCGGTCGCGCACCATCGCGGTTTTCCGCCGACCTTCCGAATTGCGGCAATCTTCGACCGCCGCAAGGAGGGGCGTGAGGAACCGTCAACCGGGCTGCACATCCTCCCGCCAGAAGCAATATCGGCAGAAGTTCGGAGGCTCGGCATCGAACTCGGGATCATTGCGGTGCCCGCCGGGGCCGCGCAGGATGTAGCCGACCGGATGGTCGAGGGGGGCGTTCGGGCGCTCCTGAATTATGCTCCGGTGGTGCTTCGCGTGCCGGACAACGTGGTGGTTCGCGAGGTCGATCCGGTTGCGGCATTGCGAAGCATGACGTATTACCTGAGTCCCGCTGCTGGGGACGGACCCGACGCCCCCGCTACAGCCGGCCTGCGAGCAGGTTGACCATCAGCCCAAGGATGGACAGGTTGTAAACGAACGACAGGATGCTGTGCACGAGGACCAGGCGTCGCATCCGCTGGTTCGTGGTGGAAACGTCGGAAACCTGGCCCGCGACGCCAATCCCGAATGCGAAGTAGGCGAAGTCGAGATCATCCGGTGCGCCGCCGGGGAACATGAGCCCATCGGGGATTGCGCCGTCGCTGTAATAGACCTTTGCGTAATGAAGCGTAAAGGCTGTTTGCAGCAATGCCCAGCCTCCGAAAATCGCGCAAACAACGAGCGCGTTTCCGATGAACGAGTCGCGACTGCTGGCCACCGTCTTCTCGGCAAGCACGAAGACCACACCGATAATGCTCGCGAGGCTCACCAGGACGGAAATCAGCAGCAGCCCCGCATTTCCCGGGTCGGTCTCCCTCGCTCGCAAGCGGCTCTCAAGCGAGTTCGAGCGGAGAATGATCCACCATGGCAGGGACAACGCGATCAGCAGCGAAATGTCCCAGGCCACGAGAAATCGCAAGTCTCCGGGCCAATGGTCAGGAGTGAGCAATGCGATCACGATCCCGCCCGCGAACGCAAAGGCCCAGCGAATCCAGAGGCCGTGTTCGAGGAGCAATTCGGTAAAGGTGCGCCGATGTGCAACGTTTGGCCGCTCTGAAGCCATTGGTGTATTCCCGCCGGGTACCAACGCGCCAGATGACGCCCCGAGACTGTAGCATGGACCATCCGTACAATCTCGCCAATCGAGAGTTCGTGCCGGGGATGAATGATGGACGCCGCTCGCAGCGCAGTACTTCACCGGGATCTTCACCGTACCTACCCTGCGATCGCGCGCGGTGCGGGGATCTACCTCTTTGACGAGGATGGCCGCAGATACATTGACGGCTCGGGAGGCTCGGCGGCGGTTACGGCAATCGGCCATGCGGTTCCGGAGGTTGTCGACGCCATCGCCCGGCAAGCGGCGCTGGTCGCCTATTCACCGACCCATGCGTTCACCAACGCCGCAGTCGAGGACTGCGCCCGGCTGATCGTCGAGCGGTTCGCGCCGGCCGGATTCAGCAAGGTGTGGTTTGTCTCCGGAGGATCAGAGGCGACCGACAATGCGGTGAAGATGGCGGTCCAGTACCAGCGGGCACGGGGCGAGGGCAGCCGTAACCTGATCGTCGGCCGATGGATGTCCTTCCATGGCGCGACGATCGGCGCGCTGGCATATGGTGGAAACGCGGGTCGGCGCCGGACGTACGGGGGCATGTTGCCGGCGGCCGAGCATATTCCTCCCTGCAACTCCTATCGTTGCTGGGCAAATGGGGCCTGTCCCGAATGTGATCTCAGCTGCGCGGCCGCGCTCGATCGGACCATACGGCAGGTTGGCCCGGAGAACGTGGCGGCATTCATTGCAGAGCCGGTGGTCGGGGCGACGATGGGCGCGGTTCCGGCCACACCGGGCTATTTCCAGCGGATCAGGGAGATTTGCGACCACCACGGCGTCGTCTTCATTGCCGATGAAGTAATGACCGGGTTCGGTCGCACAGGGCGGAACTTTGGCATCGAGCACTGGGGCGTCACGCCCGATCTCATCACCTGTGCGAAGGGCATCGCAGGCGGCTACGCGCCGCTTGGCGCCGTGCTGGCTCGGCCCGACTTCGTGGATGAGGTGGCGCGGCGAGGACAGTCCTTCGTGATCGGGCATACATCGTCCGGCAATCCCCTGTCCTGTGCGACGGGAAGCGCGGTGCTGCGGTACGTCCTCGACCATGGACTGGTGGAGAACGCGGCCGAGCAAGGCAGCCGATTGCTGGCTGGACTCGAGGACCTGAAGACGCGCCATGAGATCATCGGCGACGTCCGGGGCCTGGGCCTCCTGTGCGGGATCGAGTTTGTTCGTGACCGCGCCACGAAGGAGCCGTTTCCGCCCCAATTGGGTTTGGCTCGGAGGATCGGCGCGGCGACTCTTGAGCGGGGGCTGATCTCATACCCTGGCGCGGGGACAGTGGACGGGCAATCGGGCGACCATCTGCTCTATGCGCCGCCACTGACGATCTCCGCCAGTCAGGTCGATGAGGTGCTGGCCATCCTCGACGCCAGCCTGTCGGCTGTCGAGGAGGCGCTCCCGAGTTGATCGTGTCGCCGCCTCCGCCGGGAGGCAGCCATCGACGTCACGCGTCGAGATTCGGGTTACCGCCGGTGAACCGGCGGCGCTACCCGTGCATGCCAATCGCCGCGGGAACATCGATGGCGGGAGCCGGAAGGGAAACGACGAAGGCCGTCTCGATTCCCGGCACCTGCATGACTTCGTCCAGGGCGGCCTGCGAAATTTCGTCGTCCACGTTCAGCACCATGATCGCCTGACCGCCTCGGCGGGGCGCGCTTCGGCCCACCTGCATCCCGGCGATATTCACGTCATGGTGACCCATGATGGTGCCGACCCGGCCAATGACGCCCGGCTGATCGCGGTGGTGGGTAATGAGGACATCGCCCACCAGTGGGCTGCGGAGGCCGAAGCCATCGACCTCCATGATCGCAGCCTCGGATCGGTCCCAGCGGACGACGACATCATGGCTGCGCTCCTCGCCGGTACGGTCGGTGACTTCGATGCCGAACGACGGAAGGCGGTCCGGGTTGGTATCGCCATGGCGAACCCGAACGGAGAGGTTTATCTCCTCCGCGACCAGCCGGGCATTCACCGGGGTGACGCGCTGGCCGGTCCAATCCACGAGCGCGGCAGCCAGGGCGGAGCTGAGGACGTGTTCCACAATGTCGCCCTGCACAAGACCGTCGACCGTCACGGTGAACTCGGCCGGCGTCGTTTCGGCGAGGACGGCGATGAGGTGTCCCGCAGCGGCGGAGACCGAGGTCAATCGTTGAAGCTGTGCGGCATGGATCGGCGCAGCGGGAAGATTGACGGCGTTTGGCACAGCCTCTCCGCGCAGCGCGGCGAGAGTCGACTGGCTGATGACTTCGCCGACGGCGGCGAGCGCCTCAGCACTCGAACCGCCGATGTGGGGCGAGAGCACCACGTTGGGAAGATCGAACAGGGGGCTGGCAATGCACGGCTCATGTGGAAAGACATCGACTCCCGCGCCACCGACCTGCCCGGATCGAATGGCCTCCGCGAGTGCTTCCTGATCTACCACCTCGCCCCGTGCAGCATTGATGACGATCGCGCCCGGCTTCAGCAGAGGAATCGTCTCACGTCCAAGCATGTGGGCGGTTTCGGCGTTCGACGGGACATGGAAGGTCACGACGTCGCTGTTGGCGAGCAGGGTGTGGTAATCGACGGGCGCTGCTCCGAGTTCGGTGAAGCGTTGGGTGGCGATGTACGGATCGTAGGCGAGGACTTGCATTTCGAACG
>CAIPGK010000053.1 GCA_903864575.1 uncultured Chloroflexota bacterium | reverse complement strand
GGCGGAACCAGCCCGGTGCGAGACGCCGCCGGGCAAGTGGTGGCTGTGCTCGGGATGTTCACCGACGTGTCCGAGCGGGAGCATGCCGAGCATGAACTCACGAACGCCAATGAGCGCTATGCCCTCGCAGCAGATGCGATGCAGGAACTCGTCTATGACCGGGACCTGACAAGCGGGGCCACGGCATTCGGTCCCGGGTTGCTGCACGTCACGGGATGGAATCCCGACGAGGCGGACCCTGCTGACCGCTGGTGGCGCGACCGCATTCATCCGGATGATCTGCCCCGTCACGATCGCACCATCGCAACCATGCCGATCGACGAGGACCGATTCCGCGAGGTCTACCGGGTGCGCCACCGTGACGATCGCTATCGCGTCGTCCGGGACATCGGCCGCGTGGTGCGGGATGGTTCGGGGAGGCCGGTCCGTGCGGTCGGAAGCGTGGTCGACATCACCGAGCAGGATGCGGCGGAGACGGCGCTCCGGATACTCGCCCGCGCCGCGGAACTGCTCGCCGGGGAGACGGACTACGAGCGGACGCTGGCGGTTGTCGCCGGGCTCGCCGTGCCGGAAATTGCGGATTGGTGCGCGGTCGATCTGCTCGATAAGACAGGCAATGTGATCCGGGCGGCGGTCACGCCGGGCGCGGCGACGGTTCATGCGGCGGCAATCTGGCGACCGGATGCGGAATGGGTCCGCTCCGGCGCGCGCGTGGTGATCCATGAGATTGCGGTAGCGGATGGCGTTCTCGGGGCCGATCAGGCGGCGGCGCTCGCGTCGGCAGGGGTGGTCTCGCTGTTGTCGGCGCCGCTCGAGACGCGTGGGGAGCGGCTGGGCGCGTTGACCATGCTTTCCCTGCGGCCCGATCGCCGCTTTCGCGAACAGGATCTCGATCTGGCCGAGCATCTCGCCCGGCGTTCCGCCCTCGCCATCGAGAACGCGCGGCTTTACAGCGACGCGCAGGCGGCGCAGGCCCGATTCCGCGGCATCTTCGAGGGAACGACCGATGGCCTGATCGTGCTCAACGCGCAGGGCGCCATCGTGGATGTCAATCCCGCCGTCTCGGCGCTGCTCAACTCCAGCCCGGACCGACTGCTCGGGCGCGCCCTCGCCGATCTTGCCGCTGCCTGGTCCGCCGCCGACATGGCCGAGTTGCGGGTCAACGGCGGCTGGCGGGGAGAGCTCGACCTGCTGGTCAGTGGCGGCGATCCAGCCCCGGTGGATGTCTCCATCGCGCGTGTCGATCTGGATGGGAACGAGGTCTACGTCGCGGTCATGCGGGACGTCCGCGAGCGGCGCGAGTACGAGCGCACGCAGGAGGAATTTCTCGCCAGCGTGGCGCATGACCTGAAGAATCCGCTGGCGGCGGTCCGCGGGCAGGCCCAGTTGCTCCGCCGGCGCATGCTGCGCGGCGAGATGCCGGACCCGGAGCGGTTGCTGGCCGGGTTGACTGCCATCGACGCCGGCGCAGGCCGCATGGCGGGAATGATCGACGAACTTGTCGACGTGGCCCGACTTCGCGCCGGGCAGCCCATCGAGTTGCGGCGGCAGCCGGTCGATCTGGCGGCCCTGGCGCAGCGGCATGTCGAAGAGATGCAGCGGCTGGATGACCGCCACCAGTTCATCCTCGAGGCCGGGGATGCCCCGGTCTTCGGCATGTGGGACAGCGCGCGGATCGAGCGAGTGGTCGCCAATCTCGTCGGAAACGCCATCAAGTTCAGCCCGCGGGGCGGCCCGGTGACGATCAGGGTCGGGCGCGGCGAGGCGTTCGGTGGACCGTGCGCGGTGCTGTCGGTCAGCGACCAGGGCGTCGGCATCCCGGCCTCGGATCTGCCCTACGTCTTCGAACGGTTTCATCGAGGCCGAAACGTCGGCTCGATTCGCGGCAGCGGCATCGGACTCGCCGGGGCGCGGTCCATCGTGGAGGGACACGGGGGAACGATTGCCGTCGAGAGCGCCGAGGGAACGGGGAGCACCTTCACCGTGCGATTGCCGCTGGACGCTCCCTGACACGGATGATGTGCTCAGGGAGTCGGGGTGGCTGCGGCATTCCCCGATGAGGACGGGCCGGGAGGTCCGGCCCGCTCGGCTGGCGGCGTGATCCCGAGCGGTTCGTTGAAGTCCCCAAAGGTGTAGACCATGTAGTGCCGCTGGGAGACCATCGTCTCGCGCCGAATCCGTCCCGTTTCCTCCCCGACCCACCATGCGTACCAGGCGGGCGCCGTGCGCAGCGAACGGGGGAGGTGGAAGGTGACGACCTGGCAGCGCTCGCCATCGATCTCCTCTTCCGGTCCCAGCTGAAAGCCGGTTCCGGGCTGGTAGACCTCCCACCACTGCGACGGCAGGTAGAGCGACGCCGATGCCCGCTCCTCCCACGGCTGGCTGCCGGTGCGGGTCCACTGGGTGTCGCCGACGATGACCTGCTCGGTGTCGGAATCGAGGATCAGCTCCCGGAACGCGGCGGGTTGGCCGTCCATCGCGTCGGTCGCCTCAATGATCGACTGGTACAGGCTTCCGTTGCCGTCCGAGAGCCGCTGGGTGTACCGGGTCGAGCGGAGCGTCTTGAGCGTGTCGAGCGCGCGGGTGAAGAGGGACCGCGCGGCCGGGTCGTCCGGTGGCAGCGGACCAAGGCCGGTCATGTTGGGATCGGGCAGGATGAACCAGAAGGAGACCGCCGTGGGATCGCCCTGGGGCGGCACGATGGTCAGCCTGGCGTGGTTCCAGCCATCGCCGGAAAGGTTGGCCGCACCGAAGGCATAGCCGCCGTTGGGGTCCGGTTCGAGGGTGACGGTCTGCGGCTCACCAGCGCGATCGAGCGGTTCGATCGTCAGTTCGAGCATGGGCGCTTCGGACGGAGGCAGCACGGAGCCGTCCTTGCGTTGCAACCGGGCGAAGATGGCAGATTGTCCCGGCTGCCCGGGTTGGAGGATCAGGTGCGCCATTCCCCGCGAACCGTCGGGCATCGGGAACGCGGCGGGGAGATCGAGTTCGGCAAGGCTGGTGTAGGTCTGGACGCCGGGGCGCGCCATCAAGGGCATCGCGGCGGCGGCGGCGAGGCCGAGGACCGCGACCATCGCGCCCAGCCGGAGCAGCATCGGCGGGGCGTCACCCAGACGCGATCGGGAGCGCCAGAGCAGCAGGATGCCCGCCGCCATCGGCAGCAGGAGCACCAGTTTGACGATCAGCGCCCAGCCCCAGCGCAGGGCGAGCACATCGCCCGGGCGGGGCAGGTCAAGCCAGGCGCCGGCGAGGCCGGTCAGGAGTGCGATCAACGCGAGCAGGAGCCCCAAAGGGGCGAATCGGGCCGGCGCGGATGCCGCTTCGTCGCCGCGGACCCACGCCAGCACCAGCAGCAACCCCCCGCCCACGAGCAGGGCAGAGGGCCACTGGTGGAGCGTCTCGACAATCGCGCTGGCAAGTGTCGCGCCGGGGTGAGCGAACCGCCCGAACCCGTCGAGCGCCGCCAGCACGAGGACCAGACCAGCCCAATCGACCCATGCCGGCAGCGAACCGCCCCTTCCGCTGGCGAGGATTCCGAGCATGAGGAGTGCGGCCAGCAAGGTCGCGAACAGGCAGGCGAGGAAGCCGGTCGGCATCGAGGCGAAGGACCCGGCGAGACTAGGCGGGTCGGCGGAGGCAGCCGGAAAGAGCGATGCGAGCACCGGCACGAGCGCCAGCATCAGCAGGGCCAGGGTCGCGCCGAGCGCGCCAGCGCCGAACCAGGCCGGGGAACCCCGCTCCCCTCGCGGCGCAACGAGTGAAGGGGCGGCGAGACGCGAGAGCAGCAACGCTCCTCCAGCCACGGCGAGTCCCAGGAACGCCAGCCAGCGAGCGGCGACGGCCCAGGGCTTCGGCCAGGCGCTGTCGATCTGGGCGCTGCCCGGCAGCGGCCCCGGACCGACGTGGAAGGCGTACAGTCCCGAGGTGGCGGCGTTGTCCATCGCGGAGCGGACCGTCCAGCCGACGGTCCATGTGCCGTTCCCCAGGCCCGCGGGGAGGGACACAGTGACGTGATTCGGGCCGCCGGACCCGCTCATCGCGGCATCGAGGATGACCTCCTTGCCGGCGTCGTCGAACAGGCGCACCGCGGCGGAGGAGAGCGGTTCGGTGAAGAAGAGATCGAGTCGCGTTGGCGCCCGGTCGACGCGGCCGTTCATGGCGGGGATCGCGGTGTCGAGCTTCGCGTTCGCGGATGCCGGCACTGGCCGGACCAGCGCGGCGGCCAGCATGACCAGCAGCACGGCGAGCGCGGGAGCGAGCGCGGAGAACCGGGACGGGAGTCGGATCATGCGCCCTCCGGGGCGTGGCGATCGTGCGTGTCGGTCGGGAAGGGTACCAACCCGGCCCCCGGAAGGGTACGTCGCGCACCGCTCGCCCCGTCGCGTGCGGCGTACACTTGGGTGAAATCCGACTCGCATGACGGAGACTGACATCTCCTTCGACTTCCCGGAGGCGCAGCCGCAATGGCAGAATTCACCGCCGAACAGGTGCATGAGAATCTCAGGAACGTCTACGACCCGGAGATCGGCGTCAACATCGTCGATCTTGGGCTGGTGTATGACGTGGATGTCGACGATGACGGCGACGTGCTGGTCACAATGACCCTCACCTCCATCGGGTGCCCGCTCGGGCCGGTGATCGTGCAGGAGGCGACCAACGCCCTTGCCGACCTGCCGGGAATCGGGACCGTCGATGTCAAGATCGTCTGGTCACCGCCTTGGACCCCGGACCTCATGAGCGAGGACGCCCGCGACGAACTCGGCATCTGGTAGCGCGCGGCGCGCGGGACGGGCCGGAATCTATACTCACGTGCACGTACACGCAGGGCGACCCGAAACCGGGGGGCGGTTGATGCCGGCAGGAGGAAAACTGGGAACCATCGCCGGAGCGCTGACCGTGCTGCTGCTGCTGGCCGGTTGCGGTGGAGGAGCCCCGGGCGCGGTCGCCCCGGTCGCGACGGATGTTCCAGCGCCACCCTCCGCTCCGGCCGCCGCGCAAGTGCTTTCCGATGCGCCGACCCGCGTGCCGGAGGCAGCCGCCATCCCCGCCGCGCCAGGCGCCGGTACGGTATCCGAGCCAGCCCCGGCAACCGGTGGCGCGCCCGAGGGGGGGCAGCCCGCCCTCGCCCCGATCGTGGTCCGTCCGACCGGTTTGGAGCCTGCGCCCGCGGCTCCGGCAGCCGATGCCGCACCTGAGCAACCCGCAGCTGCCGATCCGCAGCCAGTCGCACCGGTCGCACCGGACGGCGCCGCTCCGACTGCCGCACCACCCGTCGCCGCGCAGGGTGAGGTTTCCGCGGCGATGACCGGTCGCCCCGAGGCCGCCCCGATCGAGCCGGCGGATGGCATGAGCCAGCTGATCGAGGGCGGCTCGAACGGCAGGAAGGAGGTCGCATTGACCTTCGACGCCGGCGCAGACCGTGGCTACGCGGAGGCTATTCTCGATCTGTTGCGGGATAACGGCATCACGGCCAGTTTCGGGATGACCGGAACCTGGGCCGAGGCGAACCCGGATCTCATCCAACGGATGGTGAGCGAGGGGCACCAGTTGATCAATCACACGTGGTCGCACGATTCGCTGACCGGGGCCAACACCGGCAAGCCGGAAATGACGAAGGAGCAACTCGCGGACGAATTGACCCGCACCGAGAACCTCATCCGCGACCTGACGGGGTACGAGCTCAAGCCGTGGTTCAGACCGCCCTACGGCGACTATGACGCGACCACGCTGACCTGGCTCAACGAGCTGGGGTATCCCTACACGGCGATGTGGACCTGCGACACGCGGGGATGGGCCGGGTGGGACGCGAGGAAGATCGTCGACTACTGCACCTCAGTTCCGCTGGAGGACGACATTATTCTCATGCATGTCGGGGCATCGGCCGCCGGGGACTATGAAGCGTTGCCTGAACTGATCCGGTACTACCGTGATAACGGGTACGCGTTCGTGTCGGTGGACCAGATGATCCAGCCCTGAACCGGGAGAGGTCGGGCGTGTCGCCGTGGTGATTGCATGCCAGGCTGGGGCGGGAAGGGCTTGACCGCCGTGCGCTGGTTCGGTAGCGTTCACGCGTCGTGGCCCCAGCGCGGAGGGAGGCTTTTGCCGACCGCGCGGGATGGAGCACCAACGGGGAACAGGGAGCACGTATGGCAAGACACGGGAAGGCCGAAGTTCAGGCGGCGGAATGGCTTCCGCGCCTGACGCACAG
The DNA here is from genome assembly GCA_903864575.1 of uncultured Chloroflexota bacterium. Lineage (GTDB taxonomy): Bacteria > Chloroflexota > Chloroflexia > Thermomicrobiales > UBA6265 > CADCWF01. The sequence goes on along the minus strand of CAIPGK010000053.1, from coordinate 3,322 downwards.
TGCGAGGCGGTTGGCGCCGCTGGCCGTCATGGGCCTGGCGTTGATGGTCGTTCTCGCCGGGTGCGGCGGAATGAACATGGACCAGGACCAGCCATACTCGACGCTCTCGCCGATGACATCCAAGACCCGCGACATCCAGGGTCTGTACACGATGATTTTCTGGGCGGCGCTGGTGGTCTTCGTGGTGGTTCAGGCGGCAATCGTCTACACGGTGCTCAAGTTCCGCCGCCGAAACGATGAGCGGCCGGAGCAGGTGCACGGCAGCCGGGTCGCGGAAATCGCCTGGACGGTGATTCCGGCGGTGTTGCTGCTCATGATCACAATTCCGACCATCAAGACCATCTTCGCGCACGCCGAGGCCGAAAAGACCGCCGACTTCCAGGTCGAGGTCTACGGCAAGCAGTGGTGGTGGGAAATCCAGTACCCGAACATTCCGGCCAGCGAAGGCAGCGAGGCTGGTCCGCTGATCACCGCCAATGAGGTCGTGCTGCCGCAGGGCGCGAACGTGCTGTTCAGCCTGCGGTCCAACAATGTGATCCACTCCTTCTGGGTGCCGCAGTTGAGCGGCAAGACGGACCTCATGCCCGGCCACGACAACAAGCTGCAGTTCGTCGCGGAAAACGTCGGCGAGTACTACGGCGAGTGCGCCGAATTCTGCGGCGGCGCTCATGCGTGGATGCGGTTCAAGGTGTTGGTCCTGCCACAGGACGAATTCGACGCGTGGGTGAAGGCGTACCAGAGCTCGCCCGGCGGCGAGGGGGGCGGCAGCGACGTGGCGAAGGTTCCCGCGGCGTTCGGCGTCTGCCTGGTCTGCCACAATGTGAACGGCACCAACGCAAACATCGCCAAGAACGGACTCGCCAGCAATCCATACGGCGTGCAGGCCGGCCCGAACCTGACCAACCTCGCGTGCCGCGACACGATCGCCGCCGGCATGCTCGAGAACACCCCCGAGAACATGCGGCTCTGGCTGACCAAGACCGACGAGGTCAAGGACGGCGTGTATATGCCGAACTACTACAAGGCGGGTCAGATCAACGATGAGCAGGTGGACGAACTGGTCACGTACCTGACGTCCCTCAAGCCTGCAGGTGGGTGTCCGAAGGATCCGCCCGTTGGCGGGAATCCGCTCTACGTGACGACGAACACGGTCGACAGCGAGGTTCCGGCGGCGGCGCCGGCCTCGGGTGCAGGTGACGCGGCGGCGACGCCGGAAGCCAACCAGTAGCGCGAACAGGGAACCGGGAGCAACGCCATGGCATCGGTCGCATACCCAACGCCGCAATCAGAACCGAAGGTCGGATCCGTCACCATCTCCAAGCCCAAGCCGGAAAACACCGGGGTGTGGAGCTGGTTGACCACCATCGACCACAAACGCATCGGCATCATGTACGGGGTGTCGGCGTTCCTGTTCTTCCTGCTCGGAGGCCTGGAAGCGATCATGCTTCGCGTCCAGCTTTCCCGGCCGGAGAACACCTTCCTCGACATGCAGCGGTACAACGAGATGTTCACCATGCATGGGACGACCATGGTGTTCCTCGCGTTGATGCCCCTGTCGGCAGCCTTCTTCAACTACATCGTGCCGCTCCAGATCGGGGCGCGAGACGTGGCCTTCCCACGGCTCAACTCGTTCAGCTTCTGGACGTGGGTGGCTGGCGCGATCGTCATCAACATGCCGACGTTGGCGAACCTGCCGAACGCCTTCGCCTATGCGCTGCACCAGGCGTTCAGTTTCATTCCGGTCATCGGTGCGCCGATGGCCAACCTTGTCCCGGATCAGGGGTGGTACGGCTACGCGCCGCTGACCACGCCGATGTTCTCGGGGAACGAAGTGACGGTGTGGGCGCTTGGCCTCCAGTTGCTGGGCCTCGCGTCCCTCGCCGCATCCTTCAACTTCATCATCACGATCATCAACATGCGGGCGCCGGGCATGTCCATGATGCGTCTGCCGATCTTCACGTGGACGACCCTGATCGTTCAGATCCTGATCGCCATGTCGTTCCCGGCGGTGACCATCGGTCTGCTGCTGCTCACCTTCGATCACCTTGGCGGAACCCACTTCTACTCGCCCTACAGCATGGTCAACGGCCAGGTGGTCACCACCGGCGGCGATCCGCTGCTCTGGCAGCACCTGTTCTGGATTTTCGGCCATCCTGAGGTGTACATCCTCATCCTGCCGGGTTTCGGCATCGTCTCCGAGATCATCCCGGTCTTCAGCCGCAAGCCGCTCTTCGGCTACGGCGTGATGGTCTACGCCACGGCGGCAATCGCCTTCCTCGGCTTCGGCGTGTGGGCGCACCACATGTTCGTGACCGGCCTCGGCCCGGTGCCGAACGCGGTCTTCGCCGCGGGCACCATGCTGATCGCGATTCCGACCGGCGTGAAGATTCTCAACTGGACCGCGACCATGTGGGGCGGCTCGCTCCGCTTCCCGACACCGATGCTTTTCGCGGTGGGGCTCGTCTCCCAGTTCGTCATCGGCGGTCTGTCCGGCGTGATGCACGCGGTGGTGCCGGTCGACACCCAGCAGAACGACTCCTATTTCGTCGTCGCCCACTTCCATTACGTGCTCTTCGGCGGAACCGTCTTCGGTCTCTTTGCCGGCATGTACTACTGGTGGCCGAAGATCTTCGGCAAGCAGCTCGACGAGAAGCTCGGCAAGATTCACTTCTGGGCGACCTTCATCGGGTTCAACCTGACGTTCTTCCCGATGCACTTCCTCGGCCTTGCCGGCATGCCGCGCCGCTATTCCAGCTACGGCGTCGAGAGCGGCTGGTGGTTCTGGAACTCCATCGTCACGCTCGGTTCGCTGTGCATCGCCGGATCGATCCTCTTTTTCCTGTACAACGTGACCCGCACCACGAAGTACGGCGTCAAGGCTGGCAACGACCCGTGGGACGGCGCGACCGTGGAGTGGATGATTCCTTCCCCGCCGCCGGTCTACAACTTCAAGGAAATTCCGACCATCACCCACCGCGACCAGCTCTGGTACGACAAGTACGGCGATGGTCACTCGGAAGGCCAGGCGGCGACTGCCCTTGCCACCCGGCCGACCTGGGAGCAGGTCGACGCCGTGGAAGAGGATGACGCGGACGTTCACATGCCGAATCCGTCCTTCTACCCGATCCTTCTTGCGATCGGTCTGCTGATTGGGGCGATCGGAATCCTGACCATTGGCAGCGGGTACAACCCGCAGGTCCAGATCGCGTTTCTTGGCCTGCCGGTGCTCAGCGCGCTCGGTCTGGTGCTGATCGTCATTGCGATCTTCGGGTGGTCCTTCGAGCCGGCGAGCGATCCGGCCCACTGATTCACCGTCACCGGC
>CAIPGK010000052.1 GCA_903864575.1 uncultured Chloroflexota bacterium | reverse complement strand
GGGGACGGCTGCGTCGCGCCATCCGCGAAAACGATCATGGACGGAACCTACGCTCCGCTTTCGCGGCCGCTGTTCATCTACGTCAACACCGCCGCACTGGCCAGACCGGAGGTGCGCGAGTTCATCCGCTTCTACCTCGCCAACGCCGGCGGGCTGGCGGAGGAACTGGGCAATGTCGCGATCCCACCGCAGATTGCGGAGACCGATGCCGCGGCACTCGAATCCGCGATCGCCGGTTCGTGATCGTCGCCGCGGCTCCCTGTTCCGCGGCGTGATCCTGGAGGATGGACCATGGAACTCGAATCGGTGTTGCTCCTCACCGCGGTGTTCGACGAAATCGAGCGTGGACCGGACCGTGCGAAGTCCGCTGAACCAGCCGCTGGCGGACACGACGGGGAGGCGGCGCTCACTCCCGCACCCGTCCAGGCGCCAGCGTTAACACTCTCTACACCATCTCGACTCACGCCGCGGCTACGCTTTTTCCCAGTGAGGAACGCGGGAACCACGAAGCCCGTCGAGTCGGCGGGCGCTGAGGCCGGGGAATCCGGCGGACGATCAAGGAGACGGCAATGGGTGTTTCCGGAACGTTGGTGAAGCGCGGCGCCGCGAGCCTCGCGCTGGCGGCGGTTGTCTGTGGCGGCATCTGGTCGCCGGCCTTCGCGCAGGACGCGGATCTCGCCGCGCTCACGGGCGAGATCGTGTCGGACGGCTCCTCGACGGTCGGCCCGATCACGCAGGCCATTGCCGAGGAGTTCAACTCTGCCGCCCCGAACGTGAAGACCAGTGTGGACATCTCCGGCACTGGCGGCGGGTTCGAGCGGTTCTGCAAGGGCGAAACCGACGTCCAGAACGCCTCGCGCCCGATCAAGGACGAGGAGGCCGCGGCCTGCGCGGCTGCGGGGATCAAGTACCTCGAGTTCGAGGTGGCCTATGACGGGTTGACCGTGGTGGTCAATGAGAACAATACCTTCATCAACTGCCTGAACCTCGCGGCGCTGAAGCTCCTCTGGCAGAAGGAAAACCCGGCAATGACCTGGGCGGACCTGAATTCAGCGTGGCCGGCCGAGCCGATCGCCCTGTACGGCCCGGGCACCGACAGCGGCACGTTTGACTACTTCGTCGAGACGGTGCTGGGCAAGGACGGCGAGATCCGCGAGGACTTCACCCCGTCCGAGGATGACAACGTGCTGGTCGAGGGCGTGGCCAACGACGAGAACGCGCTGGCCTACTTCGGTCACGCCTACTATGAGGAGAATCAGGATCTCCTGAACGCGGTCGCGGTCGACGGCGGGAACGGCTGCGTCGAGCCGACCACCGAGAGCGTTCGCGACGGAAGCTACGCGCCGCTTAGCCGCCCGCTCTTCGTGTACGTCAAGGAAGCAAGCCTGGCGCGGCCGGAAGTCCAGGAGTTCATGAAGTTCTACATCGAGAACGCTCCGGAGATCGCGCCGGAGGTCGGCTTCGTGGCCTCGCCCGACGAGACCTACATGGCGGACGCGGCGGAACTCGAGACGGCGCTTGCCGCCGCGCCTGCCGAGGCGGCTGCCACCCCGGCCTCCTGATTCGCGCCAGTCCACTCCCCATCTTCAGGAACGGCCCGGGAAGACCCCCCCGGGTCGTTCCTCGTTCGAATGGCGCGCGGCGCCGTCGCACCGGCACGCCTCCTGAATCGGGTACCCGTGCGTTGACCATCTGTCCGGATTTGCATCCAACGCGCAGGCGGGCGAGTTACGTCACCAAGGATGTCGCATTCGCCGCTGGCGGAAGCGAGCGAAAAAGCCATCGCTGCGGCGGAGATCATCGTCTGCGCGATCACCGCCGTTTTCGGCCTGCCGGTCTCCGCGCGACCGCGGTGGAACACTGCGCGCGGGGAGGAGAGCAACGCGCAGACCTCCCGCACGCGGTCGACGAAACCTGCTTCGCCGCGCACGCCGAGGAAACCCCGGAGGTGTTGCCGGCATCCTCCATCGTCGCCGACGACCGCACCGCAACCCACGCCCTCTCGGTTCCGGACCATTCGGAACGCGCGCGACAGGCCGTCCCGATCTTCTGCGCGATATCCGCCGGCACGGGGCGCCTCCGCTACGTCCTGGAGTCCCGGTCGGTTCGGCTCGGCAGGCTTCGGCAACGAAAACCTCTCGTGGCCGAACGACATCTTCCTTTCAGCAGACACGCTGACCGCGTGGAACCCTGACCGGGCCAACAGCTGGATCCCAGCCTCGACACAAGGCTGATCTGCTGACCGCGCTTCTACCTGTCGTCATCACCGCCGCGTGTCCCCTGCGGCGACGGCAGCACCGGCGGCGCCTGCTTCGGCGGGGGCCGCCAGTACCCGCACGGACCGCGATCCGGGCATGCTCGTGATTGACGATGTCGTGAGCGACTGCCGCGACAGGCAGCACCCGAAGTCGCAAACGGCTGCGCCGTCGCAATCGGAGTCCCGGGTGCATGCGCTGCCCGAAGTGACGCAGCACGTCCCGTCAATGCTGTCCTGGAATCCGTCGGTGCTGCCGCAGCAATCCGCGGCTGCGCCCGTAGGGAATCAACACGTGCAAGCGCAGGAGGACTGGTCCCGACGCGTCTCGCAGCACCGGGAAGGACCGGTGCACGCATCCTGGACCGACGCGCAGATCGTCCCGCCGCAGCTGCCGTCGGCGCATGGCAACCCGCTGCGGCCGTTCCAGTCATCGGTGCGGGCCCTCAGCCTTCAGCCTGCGGATGCGGCGGCAACGGCCCTTGCCGGCTACGGTTTGCGGCCGACAGCGAGGATGGAGAGCCCGATCGGGGGAGGGATGAGGGTTTCCAACCGCTCGGCCCAGGGGGCAATCCACCGGTCGTAGAGCATCACCTGCTTCGGGTTGATGTCGGTGCGCCGCTGGATGCGATTGTTGAGGAACCAGCCGGGAATGCCCATGATGTTCATTTCCGAGAGGTGGTCGATCGCGAACCCCGCCTCGGCCAGCTTCTCGCGGACTTCCTTGCGGGTGTACCGACGATAGTGGTCGAGTTCCCGGTCGACGGGGCCGTAGAGGAACGGATGCGCCGGCACGAACATCACCAGCCGGCCACCCGGCTCCAGCATGCCGTGAATGTTTCTCAGCGCGATCCGGTCGTGCTCGACGTGCTCCATCACGTTGCTGCAGAGGACGGTGTCGATCCGGTATCTCGAAAGCTCCATGATGCCGGGATCCTCGAGATCCAGTTGCACCGGGTCGACGGCAAGCCGCGGTCCCAGCCGTTCCTTCAGGATCTCCACGAACGGCGGGTAGGGATCGGTCGGGAGGACGAATTCCCGATCGAGCAGCAGTTCGGTGAACGTCCCGATCCCCGCGCCGACATCCACCACCCGCTGACCCAGCCACGGGCTGAAGCGGCGCAACATCCAGTCGCGGTAGTTGGTCGCCGCGGCGGCCGTGTCGAGACTGAAGAGCGATGAGGGGTCGTCGGTCATGCTGGTTCGTGTCCTCCCGCAAGGCCCGCTGGTTCGGCCTCGCCGCGGGCGCGCTTCCGGAGCGTGAGATGCAGGTTCATCCCCCGCCGGTCGGCGAGCGCCGTCGATTCCGTGTACATGGCCCAATCGGCGGCCGAAACGGCCCAGCCCAGCGGCCCGCCCCACCCGCGGGAAACCCGCATCAGGTCGTAATGGTCGCGCCCGGCTCCGAACGCCCGGGCGACGCCGAGCGCCGTGAACAGGCCCACATCGAACAGGTTGCCGAGCAAATGATAGCTGTAGGTTCGCTGTTCGACCGCGACCGGGAGCGGCGCGATCATCCGCTCGACCGATTTGACATCGAATCGCTGGATGTGGCCCAGGGGAATCTTGACCCGGTCGTGCAACCGGATGACGTCCAGCCAGCGCCAGAGGCTGCGGGTGTCGCCTTCGAGCGGGATCGAGCCGTGCAGCACCCCTCCGGGTTTCACCACCCGCAGCGACTCCGCGAGAAAGGCGTCCGGATCGTCGACATGCTCGAGCACGTCCAGGAAGCAGACGACATCGAACGCGCCGTCCTCCCACGGGATCCGGTCCGTCGTCATGGTCCGGTAGTCAACGCCGTCCGACAGGCGTTTCGCGGCCTCCAGGGAGGCCTCGCTGATATCGGCGCCCGCGAATGAGGCCGCCTGGCGGGAGAACAGGCGATCGAGCGCACGGAGATAGCGCCCCGCGCCGCAACCGACCTCGAGGCAGGAGATGCCGGTCCAGTCCGGTACGGCGGCGACCAGGCGCTCCAGTTTCAGCGTGTCGATCCCGCGGCGATCGACCGGGATTTCAACCCGACCCCACACGTGGTCGCCGGCCTCACGGTTGTCCGACGCCGATGGTCCGGGGGGCCTGTCGCCGGGCATGCCGCGCTCCTGAATGGGCCGTGAAGCCCGACGGATGCATCTTCGTTCAGGTCGTTTGAACGCGCCGATCATTCGAGGCGGATCCCGCCGGTCGATGTGCCATCCCGTACCCGAGATGCCAGATCAGCAGCATGAGCGCCGAGACTCCGGCCACGATCAGCCCGAGGCGGAAACTCGCGGGAGCGTAGACGAACTCGACCCGGTGCTCGCCGGCAGGAACGGCCACCCCGCGGAACGCGGCGTCGGTGGGCAGGATCGGCCCGGGCTCACCGTCGACGGTGGCCTGCCAGCCCGGGTAGAACAGGTCCGTCAGCACCAAAAGGGAGGGTGCGCCGGCGGTGACGTCGATCGTCACGCGATCCGGCGCATAGGTGGATATGATCGCAGAGTCGGAACTGCCGACCGGATCGGCGGCCGCGCCGATTCCGGGGTCGCCTTCGACGACGGCGGTGACGCCGGGATCGATGGTCCCGCCCTTCATGAGGGCGACGGCTTCCTGCATCGACTCGGCCCGCGTGACGTCCCGTACGAGGAAGGCCCGGGGCGCAACCTCCGTGTTCTCGAACACCGTCACGTCGTCGTCCTCGTAGATGGGGACGAACTGGGTAACGCTGGCGCCGTCGACCCCGGTCATGCGCAGATCGGCCCAGCCGATGGCGGTGAACGCGAGGTCGCGCGGGGCTTTCGCGGTGAACCGGAGGGCGACCGTTTCACCGGCATATGGACTGAGGTCGACGGATACCTCGAACCAGCCGTGGTTCGCCTGATCGCCGCGAAACTTCAGATTCTCGTCGAACAGGATGTCCGTCGATGCTCCCTGCGTGACCGTGAGCGCTGCCCGGAGGAGCGATGAGCCGAGGTCGCGGGAGTTCGTCCGGGCGTCGGGGATCGCGCCGACGGCGAATTCGAGGATCGGGGCGCGCTCGTCGACGAACATGCGATACGTCAGCGCTCCCGGGCGATCGATCTGCAGGGCCTCGCGGGTATCCCCACCTATCGTCATCGGCGCGACGCGCGCCCCGAGGTCCGCGACGGTTTCCTCGGACAGACCCGAAAGGAACGATGGGACCGAAACCGGCCGGAGCATCCGGTTCGATGCTCCGGGGGGAGCGATCAGGTAGCGCGTGCCGGTCAGATCGAGCCACGGGTTGTTGACGATTTCCACGGTGCGGCCGTCCGTCGTTCGCTCGATGCCGGAGAACCAGTATTTCGAGCCGGGACTGATGAATTCCCGGATGTAGGTCATGTAGCGGTCTGAATAGAGCGCGTCGAGCGCCCGGACATCCGGCAGGCCGAATGCGGTCGAGGAGTTCGGGAAGAGGAGTGTGTCAAGTCCGAGGACGCGTGCCGTCGCGGCATCTGGCTGCCGCTTCAGGTAGGCGACGAAGGGCGGCTCCTGGAAGGGTTCGATCCGGTCCTGCCGAACTCCTTTCGGCGCGAGCACGAAAAGTTCGCCCGCCACGAGGATCACGCAGGCGATGGCCGGGGTGACGACGCCGAACCGGGGCCGAAAGCGCAGGATCCACCAGGTCGCGGCGCCGAAGATCGACGCCACGGCGATCGAGAACCACGGGAGCCACGGGATCGCGGGATCCACCGCGGCGATCGCCGCCCGGTTGACCACGATCCCGAACGCCGCGAGGGCGAGCGTTGCCGCTCCCGCGGCGTTCGCGGCCCGGGGAGAATCGTCCCGGCGGGTGGTGGCCAGGTGGTGAACGCCGACTGCCGCGAGCATCGCGAGACAGAAACCGACGACCGGCCCGAACCATTTCGGGATATGGGTGATGCTCAGGCCGGGCAGCCGTCCCAGTTCGTTGAGCAGGGGAAGCCCGAACGACTTCGCGATGACGAGGACCGCCGCCGCGGCGAGGAAGATTCCGAGGCGGCGATAGACGGTTCGCGATGCCGTCAGCGCGCCGTACACGGCCGTCATGAAGAGCGCGGCGCCGGAGAATGTGCCGATGTAATGGAGGCCGTGCATCACCTCGTCGCGGCTCTTGAGTTCGGGGAGATAGGGGAGCCGGGTGAGGTACGGCATCAGCCAGAGAGACAGGTCCTCGACGCCGGCAAAGTCGAGCCCGAAAATGGCCCGCTGGTTCGTCATGGAGTTCGATTGCGCGACGAGTTCGAACATGGGGATCAGCAGCGGCGCGGAGAGTCCGATGCCTGCCAGCCACGCGAGTGCCAGCGCAGCGACCTGCCACCGCCAGGTCGGGGGCCGGGCCGGGGAGCGCAGGAGGCGCACCATCCCGATCCCGCCGTACGCCGCGGCGAAGAGGAAGACGGCGAGGGTGATTTCCGGCATGCCCACGAGGACCTGCCCGGCGACCGCGAGCGTGGTGACGAGGACGCCGGATCGCAGCGACCCTCGCAGGATCTTCTCCTCGCCGAGCAGGATTAGCGGCAGGACGAGGTAGGCTTCCAGCCACATGTTGAGGTCGAAGAGCAGGAAATGGCCGCAAAAGACGTAGGCGAGCACGCCCATCGCCCGGGCCGCCGGCGAGAATCCGAGCAGGCGCATGAACAGGTACATCGCGAGCGCGCCGAGCATCGTCCGCGCCAGCAGGATCATGTCCCACATGAGGATCGAATTGTCGACCAGTTTGGGCCACTGGAACGGGTTCAGTTGCGCCGGGATCGCGTCGGCATGAAGGGGAGATCCAAATCCCTGGTGCGGATTCCACAGCGGAACCACACCCGCCCGGACCTGCCGCCGGATTTCCGGCTGCCATGCCCCGTTCTGAAGGCGCGTGGCGGACGGATCGAGCCGGATCGGGTCGGGCCGAAGCGGTCCCGCGCCATAGGCGGCGTCCTGTCCCATGACGCCGATGCCCTGCACCGGAAAGAAGGTGCGCCCGAGAAAGACCACCTCGTAATTGAACAGGCAGGTGAGGCCGACGATGAACGCCGCGACCAGCAGCGCCTCGCGCCACCACGGTCCACCGTCCGAAAGTGCCCGGGGTCCGTCATCGACCCAGCCGTTGCGGTCGACGGCGCCCTCCGGATCGCGTGCGGGGTCGGCCGTCATCGGGTGTCCGTTGCGGGCGGGTCGAGCGTGAATCCCGCGCTCAGCGCGTCGGTGCGGAACATGCGGACCGTTTCGAGCGAGTACTCGTCCAGGTCCTTCCCGACGAGATCGAGTTTCTTCAGGATGTCATTGGTCGCCGTGATGACGTGGCAGCCGATGTCGTTCGCCTGGAAGACGTTCAGCAGTTCGCGCGGGCTGGCCCAGATAAGCTCCGCCTTCTCCGCCTGCCGCAGGATATCCACCGCCTGCGCCATCACCGGGACCGGGTCGCGGCCGGTGTCCGCGATGCGGCCCGCGAAGACCGAGATGTAGCACGGCGCGCCGCCGGCGACCGCGTCGACGGAGCGTCGAACCTGATCGAGGGTGAGGAGCGCCGTGACGTTCACCTGGACCCCGTCGTGCGAGAGGCGGCGCACGAGCGGCAGCGTCGATGCTCCGGTCGTGGTGGTGATCGGAATCTTGACGAAGACGTGATCGCCCCAGGTGGCGATCGCCCGCGCCTGACGCTCCATCCCGGGCAGATCGTCCGCGAAGACCTCGAATGAGATCGGGCGGTCAGGAATGGCGGCGAGGATGTCCCGCGCGAAAGCCCGGTAATCCGTGACGCCCGCCTTGCGCATCAGGGTCGGGTTGGTCGTAAACCCGGTGATGCGAGGATTCGCGTACATCTGGAGCATGCCGGCGCGGTCCGCCCCGTCGGCGAACAACTGGATCTTCAAGGCGTTGATGCCGGTCATGCGTTCCCCCTGTGTCTCCTGTTGCCCCTCCGGGGAATTCCCATTCCGTGCTCACCGGGCGGCCAGGATGATGTCCGCCGCCTCGACGATCGAGCCGGCAGCCGCGGTCGGAGCGCGCTTCCCCTGGTGCGCAGCCGAATGTTCATTATAGATGAGCATGGTGCGGCATCCTGCCGCCATTCCGCAGGCGATGTCCGTGTCGCGGTCGCCGACCATCCAGGAGGAGGCGAGATCGATGCTGTGCCGATCCGCCGCGGCGTGCAGGAAGAAGGGAGACGGCTTGCGGCAGGCGCAGGCCCCGCTGTACCCCGGCACGATGCCCGCGGGGTGGTGATGGCAGTAGAAGGTCTCGGCGAACGCGATCCCGTGCTCGCGGAAGTGCTCCTCGATCCGGGCGGCGATGGCCTGCAGCGGCTGCAACCCGATCTTGCCCTTCGCGTAGGAGGGCTGGTTGGAGACGATGAAGAGCGCGTATCCCCCCGCGGCCAGACCGGCGAGGGCAGAAACTGCGCCGTCCGCGATGCGGATCTCGTCGAGGGCGTGCGGCGATTCCCATTCGCCCGTGGCCGGGTTCAGGGTGAGATCGTTCAGCACGCCGTCCCGGTCGAGAAAGACCGCCTTCACCGGATGGACTCCCATTTCGTGGGCGCCGCCTTCAGCCGCGGGTGGGAGACCAGCAGGTGCCAGACGACCGCCTGGAAACTCTCGCTGTGGGGGGTGACGTGCTCCGGGTTGACCTCCGGGACGACGACGCAGGCATCCGCGACCTGCGCGGTGTAGCCGTCGGGACGCCCGACGATCCCGCAGACGCCCGCACCCACGGATTTGGCATGGCGCACGGCGCGCACCAGGTTCGGGCTGACGTTGCGCGCCTCGTCGCCGCCCCCGACCGAAAGCACGAGGACAACGTCGTCGCGGTCGAGGCGACTCCCCCGCAGCCACTGCTCGAAGACGGTCTCCCATCCCTCGTCGTTGGTGCGCGCCGTCAACTCCGGGACGTTGTCGGTCGGCGCGTAGGCTTCGAAGGCGGCGATCTTGCGGAAGTCGTTGACCGCGTGGGAGGCGTTCCCGGCGCTTCCGCCGACGCCGAGGATGAACAGGCGCCCACCCCGCTCGCGCGCGGCGGCGAGCAGGTCGGCCACCCGCTCGATCGCGTCCCGGTC
>CAIPGK010000051.1 GCA_903864575.1 uncultured Chloroflexota bacterium | reverse complement strand
CGCAATTGGCGCGGCAGGCGGCGAGGGCGTCCAAGAAATAGTCCGCGGCGAGCAGGTGCGCGCCGGCGAGGAGCGCCGCGGAAGCGGTCGTCCCGAGGCCGCAGCCGATCTCCAGGACATCGAGACCCGAAAGCGGGTTGGGGCCGCGCAGGATCGCATCGGCGAGGGCAATGCCGCTCGGCCAGAGTTCCGCCCAGTACGGCAGGTTCTGCTCGGGATCGTCCTGCACGCGGTCGAGCAGGCCGTCCATGTCGATTGGCCGGGTGATGGAGAGCGTCGCGCCCGACCATGGCAGCATGACGCGAACGGTCTTGACCGGTCCCAAACCGGCCGGAAAGGGAATGGAGATGCTCACGCGCTAGAGACCTTCCGGCGGCATCGGGGTGTCCGTCGGGCCGGGGCCGGTATCGGCGAACGTGTCGTCGACATACGTCCTGATTTCGCGCAGGCTCTTGCCCTGTGGCCGCATGGTCATCGCCGCACGGGCGACATCGATGCAGATGCCTCAGCCGAAACTCATGGGATCGAGGACGATTTCGCCGTTTTTGCGTTCCTCGGCCACGTAGCAGTCGAAACTGCTGGTGTGTCCGGTCTCGCCGCACCCGCAGAAGCAGGGCAACCACTTGAGCACGTCCCTGTTGGCGACGGCGTAGCGGTAGGTCTCCTGAATGTAGTCGGGAGCGTCGTGAAACATCTGCGGCCACTCGTCCTTCGACGGGTTGGCGAGCAGGATGAACGGGTCGTCCTCGGACTTGCCAATGCCCGGCGCGGTGCAGCCTACGAGGGTAACTCCCGCGAGACCAAGCGTGCCCTGCAACAGGATGCGACGATCGAGTTTGACCGCGCGGGACCGAACGAAGGTCCGTTTGGATTGCGTGGTTCGCGGCATCTGCCGCCTCCGTTTCCCGAATTCCGGTGAATATGTCAACTTTACTCCACCGATGTTACCGGAACCAGAGATACCCGTGCGTGCTGGCGGGAAGGGCGATACGATCCTCGGCATCGACAGCGGCAGGCAGCATCGGCGAGGGAGCAGGCACCATGAGACTGGCGGGAAAATCGGCCATCGTGACTGGCGGGGCGAGCGGCATCGGGAGGGCGATCGCGCTCCGATTCGCCTCGGAGGGGGCGAAGGTGATGGTCGCCGACCTGAAGCAGGAGGCCTGCGACGAGGTCGCCGCAGAGATCGCGGCGGCTGGCGGCATTGCGTCGTCGCACGCGGTCGACGTCACGAAGAAGTCGCAATGCGAAACGCTCGTGCGGGCTGCTGTGGCTGCCTTCGGTGAATTGAACATCCTCGTCAACGCCGCGGGCGTGTTCCGCGCGGGGAATACGTTCGACGTGACCGAGGAAGACTGGGACTTCGTCTTCGACGTGAACTGCAAGGGGCTCTTTTTCTGCTCGCAGGCGGGGATCAGGCAGATGGTCGAGCAGGGCAAGGGTGGCCGGGTGATCAATCTCGCGTCCCAGGCGGGGCGACGGGGAGAACCGCATATCGATGTCTACTGCGCGTCCAAGTTTGCGGTCGTCTCGCTTACGCAATCGATGGCGCTTGCCTTCGCGGAGAACGGGATCACGGTTAACGGCATCGGTCCCGGCATCATCGAGACGCCGATGTGGGACGTGGTGGACGCGCAAATCGGCGCGAGGGAGGGCTTGCCGAAGGGCGCCGCCAAACAACGCGCGGTGGACAGCATCCCGCTCAAGCGGATCGGTTACCCGGAGGACGTCGCCGGATGTGCGCTCTTCCTGGCCAGCGACGACGCGTCTTACATCACCCGGCAGGTGATCCAGGTCGATGGCGGCAACTGGCCCGCCTGAACGAAGGGTCCACACACGGAAAGGCAGCAGCGTGAACGTCTCCCCTACCCCCGCGGTTACCAGACTCTGGGCTGAAATCGACCGGCAAGCGGACGCCGTCGTGGGCACGATCGCGGATCTGGTCCGTATTCCGAGCCTGCTGGGCGACGAGGCGCCGGTCCAGGTCTACGTCGCGGATCACCTGCGGCAGACGGGACTGGCGACCGAGTCATGGGATCTCGACGACACGATCCTGGGCCAACCGAACGCGGGCAACAGCGGCATTCCCTTTGCGGGGCGCCCGAACGTTGCCGGCGTGCTCGCCGGATCCGGTGGCGGACGGTCGCTAATTCTCAACGGTCACATCGACGTGGTGAGCCCGGAACCGGTCTCCGCATGGACCCGCGACCCGTGGGGCGCCGAGATTGTCGGGAATCGCATGTACGGGCGTGGCGCGTATGACATGAAGGCCGGAGTGGCGTTGAACCTGATGCTGCCGCGCCTGCTGCGCGACGCCGGGATCGGATTGAACGGGGACCTGATCGTGCAGAGCGTGATCGAGGAGGAATGCACCGGAAACGGGGCGCTCGACATGAGCCTGCGCTTCCCCGCGGACGCGTGCATCGTGACCGAGCCGACGGGCGGGTCGCTGACACAGGCGCACGTCGGGGTCCTCTGGTTCCGGGTTGCGATATCCGGGGTGTCGTGGCACGCGATGCAGGCGTGGAAGGGCGTCAACGCGATCACGAAGGCGGTCCCCATCATTCAGGCGCTCGAGCGGCTCGACGCCGAACTGAACGCCCAACCGGTCCATCCCGCGTTCGCCGGAATCAATCACCCGATCAACCTGAATATCGGTGTGATCCACGGGGGCGACTGGCCGAGCACCGTTCCGGGGGCCTGCGAATTGCACTGCCGATTGAGCATGTATCCCGGACAATCGGTTGCCGGGACCCGCGCGGCGATCGAGCGCGCGATTTCCCGGGCGGCGATGGCCGATGAGTGGCTGCGCGAACACCCGCCGGTCATCACCTACGATGGATTCGGGAGCGCCGGTTCCGAGGTCTCGATGGACGAACCGGCCATCCGGCTGCTCGGTGCATGGCACCAGTTGGTCGCGGGCACGGAGATGATGCCTCGCTCGGGAACCGGCATCAACGACATGCGGTACTTCAATTTCCAGGGAATCCCGTCCGGCTGCTACGGGCCAGGTGGCGCGCTCGCGCATGCCGCCGACGAGTGGCTGGACCTTGACACCATCGTCCCGACCGCAAAGGCGCTCGGAGCGTTCCTGCTGGACTGGTGCGGCGCGAACTGACCCGAGGGAAACCGGGGAACGGCCACCCCGCGCGGCCGGAACGGCGCGGGGTGGCCCGCTTCACGCGCTGGCATGTTTCGCGCGCGATGCCATGCTCGATCCTACAGCCAGTCAGCGATCAGATCGTCGAGCGGTATCCGCGCCCGGCGCACCGGGTCACTTGCCGCATGCCCGACGGGAATCAGCGCGTGCGGGTGCAGCAAAATGTCGAGACCGAGTTCGTCCCGCACGACCTCGGGGCAAAAGAGCGGCGCGCACATCCAGCCGGCATCGAGACCGGAGGCATGGATTGCGAGCAGGAAGTTCTGAATCGCCGCTCCGAGGCTCTGGATTGCCATGATCGTCTCGGCCTGCTGGCGATCGGCATCCGGATAGACGTCGAGATCGGCAAGATACAGGCAGGGAATCACGAGCACCGGGGCGGTGACGAGACGGTCGCGACTCCGCGCGAGCCGGTGGCGCACGGTTGCCTCGTCCTGTCCGTCCAGGTGCAGCTGGGCGTTCCAGGTCGCGGCCATTGCGTCCGCAAGGCCGAGGCGGCGCTTCGCGGACTCGACGACCACGAAGCGCCACGGCTGCCTGCCGTGCGGCGAAGGGGCCCATCCGGCGGCTTCGATCGCCGCCTCGACGACCCCGCGAGGGACGGCATCCTGCCGAAAGGCGCGAACGGAACGCCGCCCCCGGATGAGCGATGCCAGTTCTGCCTGTCCCTCGCGGGGCGTCGGTGAGCCGAGGGTCACCGGGCCGGGACCGCGGTCGGGATGATGTAGTCGTCGGCCCGCGGCTGCCAGCCGGCGAGACCGGTGGCCGTTCCATAAAACCCGGTCAACTGGTAGAGGTAGATTCCCGCGGGCTCGTCGCGGAGGACTTGCCCGAGTTCGCGATAGTCCTCGTTCCGTTGCTTGACATCGGTTTCCGCGGAAGCGGCCTCGATCAGTTTCTGCGCGTTGGCGTTGTCGTATCGGGACAGGAATCCGCTGCTGGAAATCAGCAGGCTGAGCGCGGTGAACGGGTCGAACATCGGCCGCCAGCTCACGTAGCGAAGGGGGGCTGCGGCGGTG
>CAIPGK010000050.1 GCA_903864575.1 uncultured Chloroflexota bacterium | reverse complement strand
GGTTCGCTCCGCTATGGGAGAACCGGAGGACGAGGCTCGTCTTTCCAGGCGCGAATCGAACCCGCGCTCCCGCCGCCCCGGTCCGTCAGACCGGCTGCTCGGCAAACACGGCCGAGGCGATGTCGATCTTCTCCGGGATGATCCCGAGGTCGAAAAAGAGATCAGCCAACGCCTGCTGATCCGCGATCACCTCCGGGGTGACGGGGCCGATTCCGTACAACCGGCGGTTCTCGACCTTCAGCGTGACCTCCTCCGGCAGGCCGGTCTGCTCGGCGATGGCCTTTGCGACCTCCTCCGGGTGAGCGTCGACCCAGGCGTCGGCCTCCCCGATCGCGGTGTCGAACACCCTCAGCGCGGGGGCGTGATCGGTGGCGAAGCGCCGGGAGGCGAGGTAGAAACTGCGATTCGGCGCGCCAACCGTCTCATCGGTCAGGAGGGTGCGCGCGCCGCTCGCGATCTCCTCGGCGGCGTAGTACGGGTCCCAGATCGACCAGGCATCGACGCTGCCGCCTTCGTAGGCCGCCTTCGCGTCGGCGGGCTGCAGGTAGACCGCCTCGGCATCCCCCCATTCGAGGCCGCCCGATTGCAGGGCGCGCACCAGCAACGCGTGGGCGCTCGATCCCTTGGCGACCGCGATCTTCTTTCCCTTCAGGTCGGCCGCGGCCTGGATCGGGGAATTCTTCGGCACGAGGATGGCCTGCGTCGTCGGCGAGGGGGCGGTGGCGAGGGTGTAGACGAGATCGGCCCCGGCCGCCTGCGCGAAGATCGGCGGCGGCGCGCCGGTCGTACCGACGTCGATGCTGCCTGCATTCATCGCCTCCAGCAGCGGCGGCCCAGAGGTGAACTCGGTCCAGGTAACCGCATAGCCGATGTCCGCGAGCTTCTGGTTCAGGCTCTCATCCGACTTCAACTGGAGCAGGATGCCCGAGCCCTTCTGGTAGCCGATGCGGACCTCGCCCTCCGCGCCTGCCCGGCGGGGACGAAGGATCGACGGCATCGCGAACGACGCGGCAGCCAGTCCGAGCAGGAGCGGGCGGCGGGCGATCCGCCGGTCGACCGGTTGAGTCATGCGATGTTCTCCTCGATGACGATAGGCCGCTGGCTGAGCGCGGCGTGCAGGTGGTCGATGGCGGCCGCGAGGCGCTCCCCGGTCTGGCCGCCAAGGGCGATTGCGCCGCCCTCGCCATAGGCGAAATCGCCATCCAGCAGGCAGGCGCCCTGCAGGATGTGGCGACCGCCAAGCGCGGAAAGGACGGGCTTGAGCGCGTAATCGAGGGCGAGGCAGTGGGCGAGCGATCCAGCCGTCGTGACCGGGAGGACCGTCTTGCCTTCCAGCACGCCCATCGGCAGCAGATCGAGGAAGCTCTTGAGCACCCCTGAGTAGGCGGCCTTGTAGACCGGCGTGGCGATCACGACGGCCCGCGCCTGGTTCACCAGTTCCACGGCGGCGCGAATCTCCGGGTGATCGAACCGGGCCTGCACCAGCGCCGACGGCTCGATGTCGCGGACGTCGATCGCCGCGGTGGTCACCCCGCGCTCGGCCAGGGCGGCCCGCACGAAGTCGAGGGTCACCGCGCAGCGGGAGGGGGCCGCGGGGCTTCCACTGATGGTCAGGACGTCAGGCATGGGGGCTCCTTCCGCGATCGGCGCCGCGCCGTTCACGGGTCTCGTGCGGTAGGTCTCTGTCTGCTGGGAGGGGGGATGGGTTCAGGGTGGCTCCCCGGGCTTCGGGCGTCCGGGTAGGGAACCGGACGCCCGCGCTTCGGGATGGGAAGGGAGTGCGGTTTCCTTGCGCCAGGAGGCCGGGAGGGAGGGTGGCCGCCGTGGCTCGAGGAAACTCAGTCGATCATCGGCATCGCTCCGGTCGGTTCACGGGGTTCTTGCGGCTCCGTATGTCTACCGTATCGGTGGACAATGTGGACATTACACCCCGGCGTCATCCGTGTCAACCCCTCCGCGAAAATTGCCTCCGCCACGGCTCCTTCCCTCGATCTCGCGTACCCTTCAGCGATGACATCGCCCAATCCTCCAGCCGCGCCGACCGTGACCGTCGAGTGCTTCGGGGTTCCCCGAATGCTCGCGGGAGCGGCGGTTCCCTGCGCCGGGGACACCCTCGCGGAGATCGCCCGCGATCTTGGGCGCCACGCGCCCGCCCTGCTCGGCACGGTCGTCGACCCCGCCGCCGGATGGCTCCTGCCGGGATATGTCTTCGTGATCGACAGCGCGTTCACCCGCGATCCGGGCGCGACGATTCATCCGGGCTGCGCCGTCCTGCTCGTCGCCTCCGCGGCGGGGGGCTAGCGGCCATGCGGGGCGTGCATGGCCGCTGGCTGCATGTCCGGTTGCCGGGCGCGGCAGCGGAGTTCATCCCGCTCGCGCCGGAAACGCTTGCCGAAACCATCGGCGGCGGCGGGCTGGCCGGGCGCATCCTGCTCGACCTCTGTCCCCCCGGAGCGGACCCGCTCGGGCCGGACAATCCGCTCGTTCTCGCCTCCAGTCCCTTCGCCGGAACCGGCATCACCACCGCCAGCAAGATCGCCGTCGCCGCCCGCTCCCCCCAGACCGGGATGATCGGCGACAGCCTCTCCTCGTCGTGGCTGGCGCTGGCGCTCAAGGGGTCAGGCGCGGACGCCATCGCCATCACCGGGCGCTGCGGGGAGTGGTCCGTGCTGGTGATCGACCGCGGCGCGGCGCGGCTCGAACCGGGGTGCGATCTGCTCGGGCTGGACCCGGCGGAGACGTCGGCAGCCCTGCGCTCCCGCCTCGGGAACGGCTTCCGGGTCGCCGCCATCGGGGTCGCCGGGGAGCGGGGCGTCCGCTACGCCGCGATCGCCAACGACGGCAGACTGGCCGGACGCACCGGGACCGGCGCGGTGATGGGCAGCAAACGCCTCAAGGCCATTGCCATCCGGGGCGATGCGCTCCCGCCCGTCGCGGACCGCGCGGGGCTGGCCGCCGCCGCCCGCGGCCTCACCCGGCGCAGCCTCGGGCCGGAGACGGCGAAGTACCGCGAGCTTGGCACGGCGGCCAATCTCGCCTTCTTCAACCGGATCGGCATTCTGCCCTCCCGCAACTTCGCGGACGGCTCCTTCTCCGGCGCGGAGGCCATCTCCGGCGAGCGGCTCTTCGCCGACCGCCACGCCGCCCGCCACGCCTGCGCCGCCTGCACCATCGGCTGCGAGCATCACTACCGCTTCCGGGCGGCGTCCGGCCATGACGCCGCGGTCCGGCTCGAGTACGAGACCCTGTTCGCCCTCGGCAGCCTCTGCGGAGTGGATGACCCCGACGCCATCCTCCGCGCTGCCGCCGCCTGCGACCGGTTCGGCATGGATGCCATCTCGGCAGGCGGCACGATCGCGTGGGCGATGGAATGCCGACAGCGCGGCGTCGATCTCACCCCGTTCGGCGGTCCCGCGCCGGACTTTGGCGACGCCGCCGCGATGCTGGCCCTGCTCGAGGAGATCGGCGAGCGGCGAGCGCTCGGCGCGCTGCTCGGCGAGGGGTCGCGGGTCGCCGCCGAAACCGTCGGGCAGGGCAGCGGCGCGTGGGCGATGCACGTCAAGGGACTGGAGCTGCCTGGGTACCACCCGCGGAAGCTCAGGGCGATGGCGCTCGGGCTGGCCGTCGCCGCGCGCGGTGCCTGTCACAACCGCAGCAGCGCCTACGAGGCCGATCTCTCGGACGCGCTCTCGCCAGCCGCGGCTGCGGATGCCGTCGCCGCCGCCGCCATCGCCGCCGAGGACCAGGCTGCCCTGCTGGACAGCCTCACCCTCTGCAAGTTCCTGCGCCACGCCTTCGACGATCTCCCGGGGGAGGCGGCCGTCCTCTACCGGCTGGTGACGGGGCTGGACGTCAGCAGGGACGATCTCCTGCGCGCGGCGGCGGGCGCCGTGCTGGATCGGCGCCGCTTCAACCAGCGCATGGGCTGGACCCGCGACCTGGACACCCTGCCGCCGCGCCTGCTGGACGGCGACCCGCTCGACCCCGCCACGCTCGATCTGCTGGTCGCCGCCTACTACCGGGGGCGCGGCATCCCCGAAACAGGGATTGCCTGACCCCGCCGAGTGTGGACGCCACCCGCGCCGTCGCCGGTGGCATGGCCCCCGTCATCGCGCCACGAGCCAGCCAGCACGGCGGCAATCCGGGCGATCTGCTCGCCTGTCAGTCCGCTGCGACGAGCCTGCTCCTCGAAGTCCGCGCGAGCGGCATGCAACTCGGCATTTCCGGGCCCGGCAAGGGCGCTGCGCCGTTCGCTGGCAGCTCGGGCGGCTGCCAACCGGCCGAGTGCCCAGGCGAGGCGGTCGTGATCGGTCATGTGGTCACCCCTGACGGCGGGCGCTGCGGAATCGGAATGCTGCCCGCGTTACTCGTCCGAGTATGACCCCTCAGGATGAACACCACATGAACCCGGACGTGCCGCGCCCCCATTCCGGCCGGGGCGGGAAGGGGGGCGCGTCGATGAATCGTTCAGGAGTGGCCCGAAATCATTTCACGCCGGCGGTCTTCCTGACCCACTGGTTGATATCCGGGTTGCTGAGGCGGGTGATGAACCCGTCCCAACCATACAGGCCGCAGCCGACGCCTCCGCTGACGATCCCGTGCTGCACCCAGCGCGCGCCCTGCCGGGCGATGAGCGGGCCGCCGGAGTCGCCATTGCAGAAGCTCTTGCCCGGGGCGCCGACGCAGATCAGCAGCGAAATGGTGTAGGGCTCCCCGAGGTAGTCGATCGACTGCTGCTTGCAGGTCTTGGCCTTGCCGACCTTCAGCGTGACCTGCCGCAGCCGCGCGCTGTCCGGACCGATCTGGTACTTCACGCCCCAGCCGAGGGCCGTCAACGGATCACCGGTGCGCTCGCCCGTGCGGTCGCCCGCCTTGGGCAGCGTCACGAACTCGACCCCCTTCACCGGGTCGACCAGTTCCAGCAGCGCCACGTCGTACCCAAGGTAGAAGGCGGCGGGCTGGTAGTCCGGTTCCACGATGATCCGTTTCACCGGCAACCAGTCCTTGTCGGGAATCTCCTCCCGGTTCAGGTGCCCGAGCGCGACGCGGTACACATCCGGCGGGAAATACCCATCGAGCGTTGCGTTCGCGACGCAGTGGGCGGCGGTGATGACATACCGCTCGGTGAGCAGCGCGCCGCCGCAGTAAAAAGGGCTGTCGTAGAGCGTGTTGTCCACCGCGACCATGAAGGGATAGGTGCTGGCGTCGTCGACCATCCTGCCGCCGACAATTTCCGAACCGGGGTCGCCGCGCGACCCGGCGAGCGCCACGGCCGGCAGCGCCAGCAGCAGGGCGAGCATCGCGAAGAAGGTCATGCGCGCGCGGATCGCCATCATCGGCCTCCCTTGCCACTCGTGGCGCTCTTGCCGGATGGCAGGTTCGCCGTCTTTGCGATCCAGCGGTGCATGTCAGGCTCGCTGATCCGGGTGTGGATGGTCGGCCACTTGGCCTGCGCGCATCCCTGGATGGAGTTGCTGATGCCGACCTGCACCCACTCGCCGCGATGCTTCGCCATCGCCGGGCCGCCGATCTCTTCGTAGCATGGTCCAACCGCCGTGCGGTACGAGCAGAAATTGCCCGTGGTGTCGACGACGATTTCCGGGTCCGCGTCGTAGTTCGAGTTCAGTTGCTCGTAGCGCCTCGTACAGACCGACTCGCGTATGACGGAAACCGTCCCTTGCGTCAGCTTTCCGGTCGGCGGCGCGTTCACGAACTTGCCGCTCCATCCGGCGATGGTCAGTTTGTCCCCGACGTGCTCGAACGAGCCATCTCCGGAGGCAACCAGCGCCACCGGGTCGATGCCCTTTGGCGCGGACGCCAGTTCGAGAACGGCGGCGTCGTCAAGGCAGGCCCAGATGCCCGCGCCCGTAAGAAGACACCCCGCAATGTCGAATCCGGGGTACCGGGTGACCTTCCGGACCGCGATGGCGTCGTTGACGTCCAGCGTGCTCCCCTGTCCCTGGAACGATACCGTTATCGAACCGGGATCCATCGGAGCGCCCTCAAAGGGCGGCCCGCCGAGGAAGTAGGTGCACGACGCGGAAGTGAGCACCCGCTTCGGCGCGATCAGCGTGCCATCGCACCAGGGAGACAGGTCATAGCCCTCAACCCAGATCGCGGCCATGAACGGCAATGCGTTCGCCTTCACCGGAACGCCTCCGGTAATCCGTTCCTGCGCCTGTTCCGCCCCGCCAGCCACCGGCGCGACGATGGCGGACACGAGCACAATCATGAGAGCGGCAATTCGGCCGAACCACGCTCGCCGGCGCCGGCGTTCATCCTGCATGAGCCATCTCTCCCCGACGACCGCCGCTCCCGCGGCATCGATCCATCTGTCACGTTTGCAGCATAGCCGCTGAACGACAAAACGCAACACGCCGCCAGCAGGACGGCGTGGTTGCCGTACACGCCACTCCCCAAAGGATGGTCGTTTGCCTTTGTTTGCGCGACGCCCGACCAACGGGGCCAGAGCCATGTGCCCTGCTCACAACGGTCTCACCATCGATCCTCCCATTCGTTCGCGCACTTTGCTAGACTCCCGGCTTGGGTCCGATGAAGGACGAACTACCGGGGGTGACGCATCGTGGAGGATTCCCGATCGTTCGCCGACCTGCTCAGACGACTGCGCATCGCCGCGGTCCTCAGCCAACGGGAACTCGCGGAGCGCGCGGGAATCAGCGAGCGCGCCGTTTCCGATCTCGAACGCGGGGTGAAGCAACGGCCACACCCGGCGACCGTCCGCATGATCACCGATGGCCTCGGCCTGGCCGACGCGGAACGCTCCCTCCTGATGGCGTCCGCGCGGCCCGCCGCGGCCTCCTCGCACCCCGCGAGCGGCATCGCGCCGCCGCCGGGCGAGGAGCGGTCCCTCCTCCTGCCGCCGCCGCCCGCGCTGCCCGGCGCGCTTATCGGGCGCGACCGGGAGATGCACGACCTCGAATCACTGCTGAAGGACCCGGAGGTTCGCCTGGTCACCCTGCTGGGGCCGGGCGGGATCGGCAAGACCCGCCTCTCGCTCGAGGCAGGCTCGCGGCTCGCCGGGGAGTTTCCCGACGGCGTGCTCTTCGTCGATCTCGCCCCAATGCGCGATCCCGCGCTGGTGATGCCTGCCGTCGCGGCCGCGCTCGGCCTGCTCCCCGCCGGCGACGCCCCCGGCGCGATCGCCGCCGCCCTGCGCGGCAAGCGAGCCTTGCTGCTGCTGGACAACCTCGAACAGGTGACGGACGCGGGTCTCGCGATCAGCGCCCTGCTCGCGGCTTGCGCCGGCCCGAACGTGCTGGTGACCAGCCGAATTCCCCTGCGCCTGCGCTGGGAATGGGTTTTCCCGGTCGAACCGCTGGCGACCCCGCAACCGGACGACGAACGGGGCGACGGATGGTGGGACGGGTGGGCCGCCCTCCGCCTCTTCGAGACCCGCGCCCGCTCGGCCAGCCGGACCTTCGCTCTCGACGCGGAGACTGCATCCGACGTGGCGGCCATCTGCCGACGCGTCGACGGCCTGCCGCTTGCCATTGAACTCGCCGCCGCCCGAACGGCGGTCCTGCCCCCGGCGGCCATCCTCGGCCGGCTCGACCGGCGGCTCCCACTGCTCTCGGCTGGCGCGCGCGACCTGCCGGAGCGGCAGCAGACGATGCACAACGCCATCGCCTGGGGATTCGATCTCCTTCCGGACGACGAGCGCGACCTCGCACGACGGCTCTCGGTCTTCAACGGAGGCTTTCCCCTCTCCGCCGCCTGCGCCGTGCACCCCGCCGCAGACGACACCTTCGTCATCGACAGGATCGGCTCGCTCAATGCCAAGCAAATCGTCCGCCGCGCCCTCGACGGCGACGAAAGCGACCCCCGCTTCACCATGCTCGACACCATCCGCGAGTTCGCGCGGGACGACTTGCGCGCCGCCGGTTCGACGCCCGACGCCCGCGCCGCCCATCTCCGCTGGGCGCTCGGCGAGGCATCGCTGGCAGCCCCGCATCTCGACGGCCCGGACGCGGAGACCTGGCTGGATCGCCTCGCGCGGGAACGGCTCAACGCGCACGCGGCGATCGACTGGGCGGCATCCGCCGCCGCGCCCCCACAGGCCCGGCAGGAGGCGGTCCTGCTGTGCGCCGGGTTCTCCCCGATGTGGCTGCGCCGCGGCCACTGGCAGGAGGGCATCGCCCTGACCGAGCGCGCCCTCGAGGCCGCCGCGGATGACGCCGGGGCCGCCAGCGACGCCGCGTTGCTCGCTCTCGGGATGCTGCTCGCCGCGGCCGGCGACGGAGCAGGCGCCCAGGACCGCCTCCAGCAGGCCCGCGCCGCCGCGCTCGCGCGCGGCAACGACGCCACCGCTGCCCGCGCCCTGCTCGAACTGGCGGCCGCCGCCGACCAGCAGGGCGACGACGACGACGCCCGCCGCTCGCGACTGGAAGCGCTCGATCTGGCCCTGCGGGCCGAGGAGATCGACCTCGTCGCCCAGGCGCGCGCCGGGCTGGATCGGGAGGGCTAGACCGATTCCCGATTGTCATGTCGTCATCCCGACGCAGGAGGGATCTC
>CAIPGK010000049.1 GCA_903864575.1 uncultured Chloroflexota bacterium | reverse complement strand
GGATCGATGGTCGGCTGGACCTCGACCGGGGCCGTTGGCGACGCGGCCAGCGGCGCTTGCGCAACCGAACCTGACGAGGCAGGCGTAATCAGCGTGATGACCGGGGCCTGCGCAACTGGCATTTCGCCTCGGACACCAAACAGCAGCTTTCCGCCGACGATCAGCGCGGACACCAGCAGCGCCGCTCCGAGGATCATTCCTCCGAACGCCCGTTCCTGCGCCTGCTCGCTTCCTCGGTACATGCACGGCTCCCGCTTCGGTCACAGGCATCACTGCCGTCTGTCAGGTCTTGACACAGGGCCCGAGACGGGTCCGGCGGCAGCCCGGATCCGCGCGGGTGGGAGCGTGGCGGCAACCCCAAACGGGACCGCCGGCGGGACGCTGCGCGGCTCGTGCTCTAGGATAGGTTTCGAGCCGGTGTTCGGACAAGGCATTCGCCGCGTTCGTACCCCGTCCGGAGTCGCCGTGTTCTGTACGACCTGCGCCCAACCCAACCCTTCCGGCGCAGCCGTATGCCAGCGTTGCGGCGCCCCAATGCCGGCGGCGGGGGCACAGCGGTCTTCTCGGGTGATTTCGCAACGCCGCGGCCTGGTCCTCGCGCTCCCGGCGATCGCCGTTGCCGCCTCGCTTATCATCGCGTCCGGCGCGCGCGAGTTTCGTGAGCTCGCGATCGGCCAGCAGATCGCCAGCGCAGTCCGGGCCGGTGACCCTGCTGCCATCCCGGCCAGCGCCGCCGACCTTCCCGCTGCCGCAGCCCTCCGCGCAGCAGCCGATGAAAACCGCAACCTCCGGCAGCGGGCGATCGTCCTCCTCGGAGCAGGGGATCCGGCGGCCGCCGCCGAATTGCTTCGCATTGCCGTCATGCAGTTGCCCTCCGACTCCGACGCCCGCGACCTGCTCGCCGCAGCCGAAGCCGCGGACCTCGCTGCGCAACGCGGAGAGCTCGACCGCGCATCCGCCACCGGGAATCTCCTCGCGATCGAACGGATCGCCCGGGGCCTCGCGTCCAGACTCGACGGCTCGGCAGACGCCGCCGCCATGCGTGACCTCGCCGACCGCTCCGCGCCGATCGCGCTCGCCCGCGACGCCGACCTCTGGCTGGTCGCACCCGATGGCGGCAATGGCATGCTCGTCACCGACAACGTCCCGGTCGCCCGCCCGGTTTGGAGTCCCGACCGCACGCGCCTCGCGTTCGTCTCCTCCGATTTCCTCTCGGGCGACCTCCCGGCGCTCCTCTTCGTGATCGACGCCACGGGCGAGAACCTGCACCCCGTGTATTACGCAGCCCACCCCAACGCGATCCCGTCCTGGTCTCCCGATGGCCGTTCGATCGCGCTCACCAGCGTTGAGGACTGGTCCCTCACTGCCGAGACCGGACGTCTCACCATCGCCGCCGTGGCGCTCGATGGCGGCGATCCGATCGACATCGGTGAGAATCTCGGGGCGCATGCCACCACCCCGGCCTGGTCTCCTGATCGCCACGCCATCGCCTTCATCTCCCGCCCGTTCCAGACCGACCCAACCCTGTCAGCACTCTCGGGTCCCGCCACCGTGATGCTCTGGTCGGACGATGGCGTACTGCGGAACCTCTCCGGCAACGCTCTTCCCGGCGCAAACCGCCTGCTCTGGAACCGCGACGGCCACAGCCTCATCGTCCTCAGCCGCGATCTGGCGGGAGCCGACGCGGGGTCCGGGACACTCGGCAGCGTCTCCGAAATCGACCTTTCAACCGGCGGCATCACGACCATCGCCGATGCCATCCCGACCTCGTCATCAGGTTGGGGCCCCGCCTCTTCGCCCGAAGGTGGACGCATTGCCTGGGTCGAAGGCGCCCGCTCGGTCATCGTGCGAAACGAGAACGGCGAACGGCAGGAGATCGATGCGGGGCGAATCCTCTCCGGCGCGGTGACCTGGTCACCGGGAGGGTCGGAGCTGCTTGCTGTCGCCGCTGAACCGGGGCGCCCGTCCGCCCGAATCACCTTCGGTCCGGCGGGGACGGAGATTGTCGATGCCCCCCTGCGCTACGACCTCGAATGGCCCACCGGGACACCACAATGGTCGGCGGCGCTGAACCCCTCTGCAGGAACGGACACCGAACGTCCCCAACCTGGAGCGGGGCTCGACCGATAGGGAATTGCCAGCATGCACGTCCAAGGGATGATCAATTCGTGACAAGGGTACAAAGATTTCGGGTGGTTCGGCCCGGTCCGCTATTGCCTCCAGACCAAATGGGCTCTACCATCCGAGAATGAACCGGACATGCCGCCCGGCGCTGTGACGTGCAAGGCTGGTTTGCGCCGAGATTCACAGGTAACAGGTCCCACCCGCAGGAGGAGCGTGCCCG
>CAIPGK010000048.1 GCA_903864575.1 uncultured Chloroflexota bacterium | reverse complement strand
GACAGAGCGCGATGGAACCGACCTGGACAAGCCTGCGAGCGGGCGAAGGACGCGAAAGACGGGACGACGAAGCTTCCGGCATGGAACCCTCCAGGCGCGTCGACAATCCACCAAGGACAACTTGTTGTTCCGGGGTGTTCCTGCCGGCCGCCGGCTCCTCGGCGACGCGGGAGACGAAAACACCCTGCTTCAGCAGGGTCATGCGACCCGTTTTCCCTCATGGGGCCTATCTCCTCCGAATCGAGGATGGGCACCGTGGCGGTCGCCGCTCGGTTGCCGGGACCGGATTGCTCCGGGCCACTCCTGATAGCGCTCTTTGGTTGTGGTTACAGTATCACGTAATGCTGTCGAGTGCAAGTCCTCTGGTCAGATCCTGGCTCTCAACGGCATGACGACGGCATTTCTCCCCGTCGCACCGGTTTCCGGGACTGCCCCTCGCAGATCCTCGTGTCCACGCCATGGGCCATCGTAGTTGGCGACCGTGACAGCCCCGGGCGAGTGGCTGATACTTGGGCCAACATTCTGCCGTAGGCCACTACCGCCCAACAAGAACGGAGACCGCTTGAGCGCCGCAGATTCCGCCGCCGCCACCCGCACGTTCGATTCGGTCGATGCCCTCGAAGCCGGGATGCGCGAGCAGAAGTATGTGGCGGACCGCGGTCTCGCCACCACCCTCTTTCTTACCCTGAAACTGCAGAAGCCGCTGCTGCTCGAGGGAGAAGCGGGCGTTGGCAAGACCGAGATCGCCAAGGTGCTATCCGGTCTGCTGGATACCCCCCTCATCCGTCTCCAGTGCTACGAGGGACTCGACACCGCCACCGCGATCTATGAATGGGACTACCCCCGCCAGATGCTCTATCTCCGCACGATCGAGGCGACCGGCGGCATGGACCGCGACGCTGCCCGCCACGACCTGTTCAGCGAGGAGTTTCTGCTCAAGCGCCCGCTTCTGCAGGCGATCGACGCGTCCCACACCCGAGCGCCAGTGCTCCTCATCGACGAAGTGGACCGGGCCGACCAGGAATTGGAAGCCTTCCTGCTTGAAATCCTCTCCGACTTCCAGGTGACCGTTCCGGAACTCGGCACCCTGAAGGCCGAGCATGTCCCGATCGTCATCCTGACCTCGAACCGGACCCGCGAGATTCACGACGCCCTCAAGCGCCGCTGTCTCTACCATTGGATCGACTTCCCGACCTACGAGAAGGAGTTCCGCATCCTCGCCGCCAAGGTCCCCGAGGCGCCCGAGCATCTCGCGCGGCAAATCGTGGCGTTTACGCAAGCCCTCCGCGAGACCGATCTTTTCAAGCCGCCGGGGATGGCCGAAACGCTCGACTGGGCAAAAGCCCTGCTCGCGCTTGGCACGGTCGATCTCAACGAGCAGGTCGTCGATGACTCGCTCGGCGTGATCCTCAAATACCAGGAGGATGTCGACAGCGTGAAGGGCGACGTCGCGAGGAATCTCGTGGGCCGCGCGCTCCTCTCCGGCGTCTGATCCGATGGCTCGCGACACGATCAACGTCCCGAACTGGTGGGAACGTCTCCCGGTCGAGGGGCTCATCGCCGGAAATCTCGTGAACTTTGGCCGCCGCCTGCGCGACGCTGGAATCCCCATCGGCCCCGGGCAGGTGATCTCGATGGTCGAAGCCATCACCGCCATCGATGTCCGCGTGCGCGACGATGTCTACGCGGCAGCGCAGGCAACGGTCGTCACCAAGCCGGAGCACCGGCAGGTCTTCAATCGCGAGTTCAATCTGTTCTGGCGAGAACTTCTGGGCGCGGAACCCGTTCCACTGGAAGCGTTCGTGGCATCCTCCGCGCCGACCGAGATGCCCCTGCCCGAAGTCAGCAAGAAGAAGCAGCAGGCCCAGGCGTCCTCCGGGTCCGTGGAGGAGGAGAAAACCGTCCTCGCCGTCACCGAGGCCGAGAGCGAAACGGACGCGGACGACGCCGAAGAGCATGATGTTCCGCCCGAGGACGTGCTGCTCTTCAGCGCCAGGGAGGTCCTTCGCAAGAAGGATTTCTCGCTCTGCTCGTCCGACGAAATCGCCGAGGCTCGCCGTATCATCGAGGGAATGACCTGGAACCTCGGCAAGCGCAAAACCCGCCGACTCGTCAAGGCGAACGATGGCCGCGCCATCGACCGCCGCCGCACCATGCGCCACTCGATGCGCCATGG
>CAIPGK010000047.1 GCA_903864575.1 uncultured Chloroflexota bacterium | reverse complement strand
CGCGCGGGAATCGGCGCGGTTGCGGTCGACAACGATCTCGAGATCGATCTGCTCAAGGAGCTCGCCGCCGAGGGGTTCGGGCCGATCCCGGTCGTCATTCGGCTCAATCCGGGTCTGTCACCCCATACCCATGACAAGATGCGAACGGGAGCGCTCGACTCCAAGTTTGGGTTCCCAATCGAAACCGGCGCTGCCGACGCGGCGGCCGACATCATTGCCGAAGCCGGCGTCTTCGACCTCATGGGGTACCACGCACACGTGGGCTCCCAAATCTTCGATCCGGACCTCGTGCGCCAGACCATCGCCGCGCTGATGGCGTTTGGCGCTGGTGTTCGGGACCGGCATGGCATCGCGCCCCGGATCATCATCCCCGGCGGCGGGTTCGGCGTGCGTGACGATGCCTCAGGGCTCGACGTCTCCATCACGCATTGGGCGCGGGCAGCTGCGGAAGCGCTCGACACGGGTTGCGCGCGCTATGGGTTCGAGCGGCCGACGCTTGTCGTGGAACCCGGACGATCCATCGTCGGGCCGGCAGGGGTCGCACTGTACACGGTTGGCGCGCGGAAGGAGATTCCCGGAGTCCGCACCTACGTCTCGGTCGACGGCGGCATGTCGGACAACATCCGGCCATCGCTGTATGGCGCGAAGTACTCTGCGTCAATCGCCAGCCGGGCGGAAGAGGGTCCGCGCGAAACGGTTGCCATCTCTGGGCGCTACTGCGAATCCGGAGACCTGCTCATCAACGCAATCGACCTGCCCCGGCTCGAACGAGGCGATTTGCTCGCCTTGCCGATGTCCGGCGCCTATTGCCTGGCGATGGCGAGCAACTACAACCTCGCGCCCAGGCCTGCGGCGGTGATGATTGGCGGTGGAGTTGCGCGGCTCTTCCGGAGGCGGGAAACCTACGAGGATATGCTGTCGATGGAACTCATGCCGTCCGGTGTTGGCGGGTAGTCGCGGAAACGCCTGACCAATCGGCGCAATTCATGCGATCATCCGGGCCTCCCGAACCATTGACGAAACGCAACGCCCCGGGGGAATGGGATACGAGGTCGGTCCATGGCGCAGACACGCAAGCGAACGGCGGGAGCGAAAGGCGCGGCGGCCGAAGCTGCCGCGATCACGCTCGAACCTGCCAGCGATGACGCGCTATCTCTGACTGATGGCGAGTTCGAGCTGAACGGCATCGTCGCCGATGGGACCGTGGAGTTTGCCGTCGAACCTGCGGACCAACCCGAGGGGGTCGGCGCCGATTCTGCCTTGATGGAGCTCTCGGATCCTGTCGCGGACATGAGCGACGCGCTGGCAGGGGCGTCGGGACTGCTCCTTGCGGACGAGGACGAACCCGAGGACACACTCGATCTCCAGGCCGTCAACTATGACGTCGGCGGGGTCAGTCTCGACGATCCGGTCCGCATGTATCTCCGGGAAATCGGACGCGTTCCCCTCCTTTCCGCGGCGAAGGAGGCGGAACTCGCGAGGCGCATGGAGCGGGGGGAGTACATTGCCGTCGTCCAGTCCGCGCTTCGCGGAGAGGACGGAACCGACCCGCCAGCCGACGACATCGGCCGGGCGATCTATGATCGGTTTCGGGCCGGATGGCCACAGGTAGCCACACTCGCGGAAGCCATCGAACCCGGTAAACCGCTGCCGCCCAAGTCGGTGTCCATCGATCGTTCGCTTCCAATGACGAACGTGCCTGAGCCGGCGATCAAGTCCGCGTGCGAGGCCCTCGGGATCAAGGCGGACGAACTCGAGGAATCCCTGCGATTGAGAACGGTCGAGTGGGACCTGCTGCCGTCCGCCATCCAGTCCCTGATCCGCGACACGAACCAGTGGCCGGCGGATGCCGAGGTGGACCAGATTTTCCGCGAGCAGCGAGCGCGACTGGAGCGCCGCTGGGAGAACGACATCGAATTGGGGCGGCAAGCCAAGGTCGCGCTGACCGAGGCGAATTTGCGATTGGTCGTTTCCGTCGCCAAGAAGTACGTCGGCCGCGGCATGTCGATGCTCGATCTCATTCAGGAAGGAAACCTCGGGCTGATCCGGGCAGTCGAGAAGTTTCAGCATCACAAGGGATACAAGTTCAGCACCTACGCAACGTGGTGGATCCGGCAGGCGATCACCCGCGCCATCGCGGACCAGGCGCGCACCATCCGTATTCCGGTCCATATGGTGGAGACGATCAACCGGCTGATCCGCACCTCCCGCCGCTTGCAGCAGGAACTCGGGCGCGAACCGAGCTCCGAGGAAATCGGCGCGGAGATGCAACTCGATCCGGCGCGAGTGCGTGAAATTCTCAAAATATCCCAGGAGCCCGTCTCGATCGACATGCCGATCGGCGAAGAAGAGGACAGCAGCCTCGGCGAATTCATCGAGGACACCAAGGTGCTCGCACCGGCCGAAGCCGCTTCACGGCAGATGCTCAAGGAGCAGATGGAGGACGTGCTCGGCACCCTCTCGGAGCGAGAACGGCAAGTGCTGGCGATGCGGTTCGGCATCGAGGACGGCCGTAGCCGCACCCTCGAGGAAGTGGGCAAGGAGTTTGGCGTGACGCGGGAGCGCATCCGCCAGATCGAGGCCAAGGCGCTCCGCAAGCTGCGCCACCCAAGCCGGTCGAAGAAGCTTCGCGACTATCTCGATTGACCGGCCCACCGGACCCCGAAGTTGGCGTTCCGGTGCGGGCGTGTCACCATTCCCCCGATCCTCCGGCATTCGACCGGGGCCTCGTCAGCTATCTCCGGAGAATCCATGCTCATCGATCGCGCGCGAATCCATGTGAAGGCCGGCAACGGCGGAAACGGCTCATCGTCGTTTCGACGCGAAAAATACGTTCCCCGGGGCGGCCCTGATGGTGGCGACGGTGGTCGGGGTGGTGACGTGCATCTTCGGGCTGCGCCGAATCTGACCAGCCTCCTGCCATTCCAGTACAACCAGAAGTTCGCTGCGGAGGCCGGTGGCCCGGGCCGCAGCCAGCAGCGCCACGGCAAGAACGGGGCATCGCTGGACATCGACCTGCCGCCAGGAACGATCGTCTGGGACGACGAGTCCGGAGAACTGATCGTCGATCTCACAGAATCGGGTCAGGTGTTCACGATTGCTCAGGGCGGCAAAGGTGGTCTTGGGAACGTCCACTTCAAGAGTTCCGTGCGGCAGGCGCCGCGCGTGGCCGAACTCGGTGAGCCGGGTGGGGAGCGCTGGCTGCGGCTGGAACTCCGGATGATCGCGGATGTCGGGCTGGTCGGACTGCCGAACGCGGGCAAATCGACCCTGCTTTCCGCCGTCTCCCGCGCGCGCCCCAAAATTGCAGACTACCCATTCACCACACTCGAGCCCAACCTTGGCGTGGTTGAAATCGGCGGAATTGACGGCCAGTCCTTTGTCATGGCCGACATCCCCGGGCTGATCGAAGGCGCAGCGGACGGAGCGGGGCTCGGTCACGAGTTCCTGCGCCACGTCGCGCGGACCAAGGTTCTCGTGCACGTCGTGGATGCATCGGGCGGTCTCGAAGGTCGCGATCCGCTGCAGGATTTCGAGACGATCAATGCCGAAATTGCAGCCTACGATCCGGAGATGGCTGGAAAGCCGATGCTGGTTGCGCTCAACAAGATCGACATCCCCGAGGCGATCGACAACCTTCCGCGCCTGCGAACGGCGATGCGGGATGCCGGATACCGGGTCTTCGAGATTTCAGGCGTCACCGGCGAAGGTGTCCCTCCGTTGCTCCAATCGGTGGCCGCCGAACTCCGCGAGGCTGCGGAAAGGCAGCGTGAGATCGAGGAAAAGCGAAAGGCCGAGGAAAAAACGGTCTTCAGGTTGCCTGAGGTCGACGAGCGTGCGTGGACCGTTACCCGGACTGGCCAGGACGAGTTCACGGTCACGGGCATCGGAATCGAGCGCTTCACGCGGATGACCGACTTTGACAACGAGGAGGGAGCGGACCGCTTCCAGCGCGTGCTCCAATCGAGCGGCATCAGCGCCGAACTCGAAAAACAGGGCGTCAAGCCGGGTGACGTTGTCACCATAGCCGGCCACGAACTGTTCTGGGGCGAAGAGGACGAACTCGCGGAGTTTGGCTTCGAGGAGTAGTCAGGAGGGCGGGAGGTAGGCATCGGGGAGGAGGAGCGCAATCTCCTCCATGATCCTGCCGGCCGCTTCCCGCGAACTCATCCGTGCACCGGGTTCGGGCGCAATCACCACCGGGCGGCCAAAGCGGACAATCACGTTCCGCTTCCCGCCCGGTGTGGTTTTTGTGGTTTTTGCGCCGTTTCCCGGCAAGCCCGCGGTACCGATGATGGCGGCCGGCAGCAGCGGTGCGCCCGATCGAAGCAGAATCAATCCGGCTCCAGGCTGGGCGTCCCGAAGGACCCCGGACGGTGAGCGCGTGCCTTCGGGAAACATGGCCAGCGCCTGACCCTGCGCGAGCACGGCCTCGGCCTGCCGGATTGCCCCCCGGTCCGCCGCGCCGCGATCGACAGGGAAGCCGCCGCAGCCCGCGATTATCGGGCCAACCACCGGTACTGCGAACAGTTCCTTTTTCGCCATGAAGTGCAACTCACGGGGAAATGCCGCGGCGAGCAGGATGGGGTCGAGGTTGTGCACGTGATTCGCTGCAAGGAGCAGAGGTCCGGTTGGCGGGATGTTGTCGAGACCTTCGATCCGCAGGCCGACCCCTGCGCGCCCCAGACCCAGCAGAATCGACCGAACGACCCTCCGCGCAGTGCCCCGCAAGACCCTCCGTGAGACGTTGTCTTCGTCGGGTGGGGTTTCCGAGCTCACGCCGTGAGGCCCGACTGACCGCCCCAGTGGGCGCGGACGATGCCATCGAGGACGTCGACAACCTCGTCGATAGTCAGGCCGTCCGTGCTGACCCGGACGGCGTCCTCGGCGGCCCGCAGTGGCGCGACGGCGCGGGTCGAATCGATCTCGTCCCGACGCCTGATGTCGTCGAGCACCCAATCCAGCGAGACCTGTTCGCCGCGAGCCTGCAGCTCGGCGTGCCGGCGGCGAGCCCGCTCGACGTCGGAGGCGTCGAGAAAGATCTTGACCCCTGCGTCCGGGACGACGACGGTTCCGATGTCGCGCCCAACCATGACGACCGGGCCGGCAGCCGCGATGCGCCGCTGGTGGACAAGCAAGGCGTCGCGAACCTTCCGATGCCCGGAAACCTTCGACACGATGGCGTCGACCTCCGGGCTGCGGATCAGCCAGGTGACGTCCTCACCATCCAGCAGAACATCCGCGAGGCGGCCGTCGGCGATGGTCGGTGGCGCGAGGTCGATGTCCATTCTGAGCGCCAAAGAGACCAGCGCCAGTTCATCACCGGGTTCGATCCCGGCCCGGATAGAGGCAAGCGTCAGCGCGCGGTAAAGCGAGCCGGTATCGAAGAGAAGCGCGTGTAACCCCTCTGCCAGCATTCTCGCCACGGTCGATTTGCCGGCGGCCGCCGGGCCATCGATAGCCACGACATGCCGGTGTTGGTCAGCGCTCACGCGACGGTCTCCCGGAGCCCGGCTTCGGTCCGCGCCCTGTCGATCGTCCCGGCGGCCTGGACCCGCCACCACCCGGTGAGGCTCCACCGGGACCCGAGGACCTGACGCCGCCTCGCCTCGGGGCGCCGCCCGGCGCATGCGGCTTTTCGACGGCTCGGCGCGGAGCACCGATACGCGGCGGTGCGGGCGAATCCAGCGATGCGGCGTCCTCCGGTCCGAGTTTCAGCGCCTGTTGGAGAGATCCAAGTTCACCCGGGGTCAATTCGCGAGACATTCCCGGGGCCATCGAGCCAATATCAATGGGACCGACGCGAACACGACGCAGCCGGGTGATCGGTATGTCCACTGCCTCCATCAACCTTCGGACGACCCGATTGAGGCCCTCATGGACCGTAATGGTCAGCACCACGCCGTCCCGCGTCTCGCGGAAGATGCGGAACTCATCCGGAACGACTCGCTTTCCGTCGAGCACGACCCCATCCCGCACGCGCTGAATGGCGGCATCGCTTGGTCGCTGCGGAGTGAGGATCGTGTACTCCTTTTCGAGCCGGTACCGCGGGTGCATCACGCGATTGGCAAGTTCGCCATCGTTGGTGAGCAGCAGCAAGCCTTCGGTGTCACGGTCGAGCCTCCCGACGGGATAGACCCGTTCCGGAGTCTTCACCAGTTCCATCACGGTGTCGCGGCCCTTTTCGTCGCTGGTGGTGGTGATGTACCCGGTGGGTTTGAACAGCATCAGATAGCGCATCTTCTGGCCGCGCAGGCGCTTCCCGTCGACGCGGATGTCCGCGGACCGCGGATCGACTTTTACCCCAAGCTGAGTGACGGTCTCGCCGTTGACCTGAACGCGGCCCTCGCGGATGAGGTCTTCTGCCTTGCGCCGGGATGCGATACCGCGAGCGGCAAGTACGCGCTGGAGTCGTTCCTGGGTGTCGATTGGACGTTCTCCCCGGCGCAAGGCCGCGATCATTGAAACCGGAAGATCAAAGCTGAACGACCTGGCGCTCGGACAGGATCTCATTGCCGACGGTGAACATGACCCGGCCGACCGGGGCGCCCGGAGAAGCAGCCGGACCAAGAACCAGCCGGTAGCCGAACTGGTCGAGCCTGCTCTTTGGAGCGGGGACCGCGGCCCCCGGCGGAAGGGTCGCGGACCACGCGGCCAATTCCTCCGGCAGCCCAGCGGTCGAGACGGGATCGAGCCAGTCATAGTCCGCGTCGATCGCCGCGATGAGGTCGCGGGTGTCGGCGTATCGGGCAGGGGATTTCGGATACCCGTTTTCGTCGTACACGAGTTCAGCGCCAAGGACCACGAAGATGATGATGTTGCCGCCGACAGTCGTGGCGGTCACAAGACATCCCCCGGCCAATTCGGTGGTACCCGTCTTGACGCCAATCGCCGTGCCGTCAACGAGCAGGTCGTTGGTCGTGTAGATCGTATATCCCTCCGGATTGAGCGCGGACGGAAGGGTCAAGGTGGATGTTGCGACAAATTCAGCGAAAACCGGGTCCTGCATCGCCCGCGCCGTGATGACCGCAAGGTCGCGCGCGCTCGACATATGGTTGTCGCCATCAAGCCCATGCGGGTTCTGGAAGTGGCTGTTCGCCAGGCCCAATTGGGCGACCTCGTCGTTCATCCCCGCGATGAAGGCATCCATGGGATCGCCTGAGGGAGCAGGCGGGAGTTGACCCCCGACATGCCGGGCCAGCGCCTTCGCCGCATCGCTTCCTGAGGGGATCAGCATCCCGGCAAGCAGGTCCCGGACCGTGAGCGTGTCCCCGGCGACCAGTCCGACCCGCGACTCATCGTCGCCAACGAGGTCACGATCCTCGATGGTCACGACATCGTCGAGGTTTCCCTTTTCGAGCACGACGAGCGCCGAGGCAATCTTCGTCAGGCTGGCGGGAGCCAACCTGGCGTCCTCGTTGATGGCAAAGAGCGGCGTGCCTGAAGTGGCGTCGTAGACATAGGCGGCTTTGGCGCTGATCGCGGGCGGTTTCGGCGCGGCATAGGGAGTCCATCCTTGCGCGGCAACCGGCCTGAACCGCGCCGCCACGGCAACCCCTCCGAACGCGACGAACGCGCGCCGGGTGACGTTCAGCCCCAATCCATGTCGTCCCTGACCCATCCTCGGCCGCCTCCCATTCGCGGTGACCACCGCCGCGCGATGCGCGATACATGTGGAGTAAACTCGCTGCATGACTAACGCAGCGCGAGCCATACCGGTTCCCGGAGTGTACCCGAACGGGCGCGGGCGATGATCCGGATTGCAGCGACCGGAGACTTGCACTTCCGGCAGGGTCAGCATGCTTCCCGGGAACTCCTTGGGGGCATTGGCGACCGCGCCGATCTGCTGGTGCTTGCCGGCGACATCACCGACAACGGGTTCATGGGCGAAGCGGACGCGGCCATCGCCGCGCTTGCTGACGTTTCGATCCCGGTCGTTGCAGTGCTCGGCAATCATGACCGCCGAGGGCTGCGGCGCAGAGCGCTGAGTTCACGACTCGAACGAGCCGGCATTCAGGTCCTCGACGGAGAAGCGACGGTTGTGTCCACCCGGTCAGGGGACGTCGGGATCGCTGGCGTGTCGGGAAGCGGGGGAGGGTTCTGGACCGAGGAAGCCGAGCAACTGTTCCGGTTCCGCGCGTATCGGGCGCTCGCTCTGCGAATCAGGAGGGAGGCTGACCGGCTTGATCGGGCGCTCTCAAGTCTCTCGACCGGAGCAATTGTCGCGGTCACACATTTTTCTCCGACCATCACCACGCTTGGTGCGGAACCGTTGGCAAAGTACTGGATGCTCGGCAACACCGAACTGGCCCGGGTCATCGACGCTCATCCGGTCGATCTCGTGATCCACGGTCACGCCCACCTCGGCAATCCCAGCGGATTCACCCCGGGCGGCGCGCTGGTCCGGAACGTCGCCTATCCGGTGAACGGGGAAGTCATCACCATCGACCTCGAACCGCGAAAGCCGACGAGTGACCTGGCGCTGGTGTCATGACCGTGCAGCGGCGCCGAGTTGGCATCGGGACGGAACGCGGCGATGCCGGAACGTCGCCAATCCGGCTCGATCTCGTCAGCAATCCGTACGGACCGACCGAGCATGTCGGAAGTCTGCTCGCGGCGGGAGCCGGAAACCGTGATCCGGAACACCTGGCTGCGGGGCTACACCAGCGCATCAGCGAGTTCACCGGACTGCCTGCCCGCCAGCTACTCCTGACTGGCCGGATCGACGATCTCGTGGCGGGCTGGCTTGCGCAGGTTCCGTCGAATGCACCAGTGATTCTCTTTCCTCCGGGGGTGGGGCCGTTCTCCATTGGCGCAGCACGACGAGTCGTCGATGTTCACCGAGGTGAAGGCTTTCAGCCCGATCTCGACGCTGAAACAGCGAGTGAGCTGCCTCCCGGCGGGATCGCTCTCCTGCAGTCGCCGCACGATCCAAGTGGAGCGCTCGCTCCTGCCGCCGATGTGGTTCGCCTGGCGCGCGCCTGCTCGCTGGTGATTCTGGACCAGCGGCACGGCGGGTACACCCAGCGGTCGCTCGGCGCGCTGGCCCGCGAATTCGACAATGTGGTCGTGCTCGACACGCTGGAAACGTGGGGAGGCCTCGAGGGCTTCCCGATCGGGTGGGCCACCGGCTCTCCTGCCACGTTGGAGCTCCTTGGCGGGACTGGCGTTCCAGCGTCGGGGTCCCTTCTTGCCGGACTTGCAGTGTTCGAGGACCTGCGCAATGTT
>CAIPGK010000046.1 GCA_903864575.1 uncultured Chloroflexota bacterium | reverse complement strand
TCCTTGCATCTTCCCACGTCCGGCACGAATCGCGGTAGCCGAACGACCCGATTCCCGTGTCCGCATTGCGCCTCCTGCACATTCGGGAGAGAATTGCACCAATGTGCGGATGAGGAGGCTTTCATGCAAGCGGCGGTCTTTTACGCTCCGGGCGACGTGCGGATCGAGGACATCGAGACTCCCCAGCCCGGCCCCGGCGAGGTGCTGGTGAAAATCCACCGGGCGCTCACCTGCGGCACCGACCTGAAAATCTACCGCCGCGGCCATCCGACCATCATGCAGAAGGTGCCGACCCCCTTCGGCCACGAGTTTGCCGGCACCGTTGCGGCGGTCGGCGCGGGGGTCGATCCGAAATGGCGGGAAGGGATGCGGGTCGTTGCCGCGAACAGCGCGCCGTGCAACCGCTGCCCCTATTGCCGGATGGGCCGGCAGTCACTCTGCGAGAACCTGGAGTTTCTCTGGGGCGCCTACGCCGAATACATCGTCGTGCCGCGGGCCATCGTGGAGCAGAACCTGTACGAAATCCCCGAGAACCTCTCCTACGAAGCGGCCTGCCTGACCGAGCCGCTCGCCTGCGCGGTCCACGGCATCGATGTGATGGAGATTCACGTTGGCGATGTGATCGCGGTCAAC
This sequence comes from uncultured Chloroflexota bacterium, assembly GCA_903864575.1. Classification (GTDB taxonomy): domain Bacteria; phylum Chloroflexota; class Chloroflexia; order Thermomicrobiales; family UBA6265; genus CADCWF01. The sequence continues at coordinate 4,847 of CAIPGK010000046.1, read as the reverse complement.
GGCGCCGGGCCGATCGGGCTCTTCTTCACCCGGCTTGCCACCCTCCGCGGCGCGAAGGTCATCTCCTCCGACCTCGGCGCGGGCCGGCTCGAGACCGCGAAGGAACTGGGCGCGTGGAAGACGGTCAATGTCTCCCAGGTCGAGGATCAGGTCGCCGCCGTTCGCGCGCTCACACCCGGCGGCCGCGGCGCGGACGCCGCGATCGAGGCCGTCGGACTCCCGGAGGTCTGGGAAAAGACGGTCCAGATGGTCCGGCCCGGGGGCACCGTCAATCTCTTTGGCGGAGCGAAGGGAGGCACCTCCTTCTCGATCAGCACCACCCTTTTGCACTACAGCGAACTCACCGTCAAAGGGGTCTTCCACCATACTCCCCACTATGTCGAAACCGCGCTCAACCTGCTCGCCAGCGGTCAGGTTCCCGCCGAAACCTACATCTCCGGCGAACGGCCGCTGGAGCAGGTGACCGATGCCCTCGAACTCATGGGCAAACAGCAGGGCATCAAGTACGCCATCGTCCCCCCCTGGACGCGGGCGTAGCGGTAGCGGCGAGATCGGACGCACAGGAATGGGAGCGCATGGCGTGGCGGACGAGGCCTACGACCTGATCGTCATCGGCGCGGGCATCAACGGCGCGGGCATCGCGCGCGACGCCGCCATGCGCGGCCTCCATGTCCTGCTGCTCGACAAGGGCGATGCCGGGAGCGGGACGACCTCCTGGTCCACCCGCCTCGTGCATGGCGGCCTGCGCTATCTCGAGCATCGCGAGGTCGCGCTCGTGCGGGAGTCCTTGCGCGAGCGCGAGCGTCTGCTCCGGATCGCAGCGCATCTCGTCGAGCCGCTCCCACTGCTGATTCCGATCTACGAGGGCGACAGGCGAGGCCCGTTGCTCATCCGCGCCGGCATGGTCGCCTACGACGCGCTCTCCTTCGACAAATCCCTGCCGAAGCACCGGATGCTGGGCCGGACCGCGGCCCTCGATCAGGCGCCGGGTCTCGATCCACATGGCCTCAAGGGCGCGGCGCTCTATTACGACGCTCAGGTCGACTACGCCGAACGCCTCGCCGTCGAAACCATGCTCGACGCCCGGGCCTGCGGGGCCGAGGTTCGTCTCTACACCGAGGCGACCGGACTCGAAACCGACGGCGCATGGGTCACCGGTCTGCGCGCGCGGGACGTGCTCACCAGAGAGACGTTCAGCTTCCGGGCGGATGCCGTCGTCAACGTCGCCGGTCCATGGGTGGACGCCGTACTCGCCGGCAGCGCCGCGGGATCCACGCGGCTGATCGGAGGCACCAAGGGCAGCCACATTGTCGTCGAGGCCTTCCCCGGAGCGCCGCGGGATGCCCTGTACGTCGAGGCCCGGGCAGATGGGCGCCCGTACTTCATCGTTCCGTGGAACGATCTCTACCTGATCGGCACCACCGACGAGCGATACGACGGCGATCTCGACTGGATCGTCGCCAGCGACGAGGAGATCGACTACCTTCTCGCCGAGACCAACCGGGTCATCCCTCACGCCAGTATCGACAGCGATGACGTCCGCTGGAGTTACGCCGGGGTGCGCCCCCTCCCCCATGTGGAGCAGGGCGCGGCCGGAGCGATCACCCGCTCCCACGTCATCGTCGATCATGGCAAACGGAACGGGCCCCGCGGGCTTCACTCCATCGTCGGCGGCAAATTGACGACCTACCGGGAACTCGCCGAGCAAACCGTCGATGCCATCTTCGCCGGGCGCGGCCAGCAACCGCCGCCGTGCCGCACCGGGATCGAGCCCCTGCCCGGCGCGCGCGGTCCAGCCACCCCGGCGCGCGCGTTCCTCGGCGCGCCAGCACGGACCGAGCAGCATCTCCGCAAGGTCTACGGCAATCGCGCCGGCGAGGTGCTCGACCTGGCGACATCACCCGACCTGCGCGAGCCCTTCGATCCGTGGTCCGGCGCGATCGGCGCAGAGGTCCTGTACGCCGTCAGGCGGGAGGGCGCCCGCACGCTCTCGGACATCCTCGCCCGGCGCACGATGGTCGGGCTCGGCCCGGATGTGGGCATCGGGGCGGACGAATCGGCGGCGGCCATCGCGGTGCGCCACCTCGGCTGGAGTCCGGCACAAGCCGCTACTGAAGTCGCGAGATACCGCGCGTATGTGCTACGCTACCGGCCTCGCATACTCGCGATCGGGGAGCCAGGAACCCCGGTCATCGCTCCGGCCGGCTGACTCCGGCCCCGGGAGGCCCATGATGCCGGTCCAATCCGACGCCAACCTCACCCTTGCCGACCGCTACGCAGGGGTGCTCCTCGGTCTCGCCTCCGGAGACGCCCTCGGCGCCGCCGTCGAATTCATGGACCGCGACCAGATTGCCGCCGCCCATCCGGACGGCCTGCGCGATTTCATCGGCGGCGGCTGGCTCCACGTGAAGCCCGGCGAGATCACCGACGACACGCAGATGGCCTTGTGCCTCTGCAACTCGCTCACCCGTGCCGGGGTGGACATGAACCTGCTCACCGAACAGTTCCTGAAGTGGTACCGCTCGAACCCCAAGGACATCGGCAACACCACCGCGCGCTCCCTCGCTGCGCTCGCCGCCGGCGCTTCGTGGGAGGAAGCCGGGAACGCCGCGCTCGGCAATCGCCCGATCGAGGCCGCCGCCGCGAATGGCGGGGTGATGCGGTGCGCTCCGGTGGCCCTCCGGTTCCGCGCCCAACGGGAGCGCCTCGTACAAGCGTCGCTTGACACCGCCCGAATCACCCATATCGAGCCGCGCGCCATGTGGGGCACGGTGGCGGTCAATCAGGGCATCGTCCACCTGCTGGAAGGCGGCGGTTTCGACGATCTCGCGCAGGCTGCGGTCGCCGGGGTCGACAATCCCGAGGTCCGCGACCGCGTGCTGGCTGCGCGTGATCTCGACCTTCTTGCGATCCACGCGGGCGGCTTCGTGCTGGACACGATCGGCGCGGCCTTCTGGGCCGTGCTGAATCACGACTCCCTGGAGGACGCGATCGTCGCCGCCGTCGCGCTCGGGCATGACACCGACACCACCGGCGCGGTTGCTGGCGCGTTGGCCGGGGCCGCCTGGGGCGCGAGCGCGATCCCGTCCCGTTGGCTCGACCTGCTCGAGCCCCGAGAGGAACTTGAAGCCCACGCGGCACGCCTGCTCGCGCTCGCCGAGGGCGATTGAGCCGATATCCTCATTACGCGCCACCGTCCATCGCGGTGACCGCGCCGCTCTTTGGTATCCTCCGCAATCGGAACACCGTACCTGGTGCTGGCCGAATCGTCCGATCGTCCCCGGGAGCCTCGTCACATGACCGCGGGCCACCTCGCCCAATCCTCTTCCCTCGCCGGGGTCATCGTCCGCTGCATGGAATGCAGCGCGGACTTCCCGGGCGACCGCGCCCTCACGGGCTGCCCTGCCTGCGGCGGCCTGCTCGATGTGGTCACGCCCTTGTCCGCCATCGACCGCGCCCTGTTCGGGACCGGTCTCACCGGCGCGATGGCCCATTCGGGCGTTTGGCGCTACTGGCCGCTCCTGCCCGCCATTCCCCGCGAGGCCGTCGTCTCCCGCTGGGAGGGCAACACCCCCCTGTACGAGGACGCCCGGCTCGCCGACTACGCGGGCATGAACGGCGAGGTCCGCATCAAGCACGAGGGTCACAACCCGACCGCGAGTTTCAAGGACCGCGGGATGACCGTCGGCGTCTCGCACGCGAAGGCGATCGGGGCGCGAATCGTCGCCTGCGCCAGCACCGGCAATACCTCCGCGTCCCTCGCCTCCTACGCTTCCTCGGGTGGTCTCGCCTCGCTGGTGCTGATCCCGGACACGAAGGTCTCCATGGGCAAACTCGCCCAGACGGTCGCCTACGGCTCAACGGTTGTCCAGGTCGCGGGCGATTTCGACGCCGCCCTCGCCGTTCTCCGCGAGTTGACCGCAGCCTACGATGTCTACCTGGTCAACTCGGTCAATCCCTTCCGGCTGGAGGGGCAGAAGACCATCATCATCGAGGCGATGGAGCAGTACGCCTGGAACCCGCCGGACTATATCGTGCTGCCGGGCGGCAACCTCGGGAACACGTCCGCATTTGGAAAAGCGCTGATCGAACTCGTCGAGATCGGTCTCATCCCGCGAGCGCCGAAACTGGTCGTCGTGCAGGCCGAGGGCGCATCGCCTTTCGCGAAATGGTTCCGAAACGGCTATCGGGATTACGCCCCAATGCACGCCGATACCGTCGCCACCGCGATCAAGATCGGCAACCCCGCCAGCATCCCGCGGGCGAAGCGCGCAGTCGATTTTACCGGCGGCATCGTGACCAGCGTGTCCGACGAGGAGATCCTCGACGCCAAGGCTGAAATCGACCGGATTGGCATTGGCTGCGAACCAGCCTCTGCAGCCTCGTTGGCTGGTCTCCGGCAGTTGGTCGCCGCTGGCCAGATTCCTGCCAGCGCCTCCGCCGTCTGCGTCCTCACCGGCCATGTGCTGAAGGACACCGACGCGGTCTCCGACTACCATTTCTCCGACCGCGACGGCCACCCGCGCCCCGGCGCGAATCGCCCGATTCGCGTCGAGCCGACCCTTGCCGCCCTCGAACGGACCCTGGCCGATGCGCTTCACGGTTAGCGCCCCCGCATCCTCCGCAAACCTCGGTCCCGGGTTCGATGCGCTCGGTCTGGCGCTCGACCTCTGGAATGAGATTACCGTTGATACCGATGGCCCCGCCGGAGAGACGCTGCTCATCGGCGACGAAGCTGCCATGCTCGATGCTCGTGAGAATCTCTCGCTGACCGCAATGCAGGACCTCGCCGCCGCCCACCGCCGCGTGTTGCCGCCCTTCTCGATGACGGTCCGCACCGACGTGCC
>CAIPGK010000045.1 GCA_903864575.1 uncultured Chloroflexota bacterium | reverse complement strand
CCGACATGCCGTACTTGAGTTACCACATCGATCGCTCCCGCACGATCGAGAACGCCGGCCGACTGATCCAGCAGGGCGGCGCGGACTCGGTGAAACTCGAGGGTGGCCGCAGGGTCGCGACGACGATCGAGGCATTGACCGAAGCCGGCATCCCGGTCGTCGCTCACGTCGGGCTCCTGCCGCAGCGGGCGGGCGAGCTCGGCGGATTCAAGGTGCAGGGCAAGGACCTCGACGCCGCGCGCGCCATCCTCGATGATGCGCAGGCCGTCGCACAGGCCGGGGCGTTCGCGCTCGTCGTCGAGGCGGTTCCTGCCCCGCTGGCGACGCTCATCACCGAACGCTCCCCCATCCCCACCATCGGGATCGGCGCAGGTCCGGGATGCAACGGTCAGGTACTCCTCAGCCACGACCTGCTTGGCATCGAGGACCGCTTGCTGCCCCGATTTGTGAAGCGCTACGCCGACGTCGGCGCGGTCGCCCGCGAGGCCCTGGCGGCCTATGCCGAGGAGGTCCGCTCCGGCGCTTTCCCGGACGCCGAGCATTCCTACACCATGAATGCCGCTGTCATCGACGAACTCAGGAAAAACCCCGGCGATGCCTGACGTTCGCATCGTCCACACCGTCCCGGAGCTTCGCGATGCCCTTGCCGGTGTTCGGCCCGGCCTCGTTCCAACCATGGGCGCCCTCCACGCCGGACACCAGGCGTTGATCCGTCGATCGGCTGCCGAGAATGGCGTCACGGTAATGACGCTCTTCGTCAATCCCACCCAGTTCAATGACCCCGGTGACTTTGCGAAGTACCCGCGAACCCTCGAAGCCGATGCCCGGGCAGCCGCCGCGGCGGGCGCGGATATCGTGTGGGCCCCGGCGGCGCCCGAGGTGTACCCCCCGGGTTTCGCCACGACGGTGACCGTGGCGGGCCTGACCGACCGCTGGGAGGGAGCGTCGCGCCCCGGACACTTTGCGGGGGTGGCGACCGTGGTCACAATCCTGCTCAACAGCGCTCAGCCGCTGCGCTCCTACTTCGGCGAAAAGGACTTTCAGCAACTGCAAATCATCCGCAGGATGCACCGCGATCTGGTTCTCCCAGGTGAAATCGTCGGATTCCCAACCGTGCGCGACACCGACGGCCTCGCTCTCTCCTCCCGCAACGCGCGGCTTTCCTCGAGCGCGCGAGCGCAAGCGCCGGTCATTCACCGCGCGCTCAACCGAATGACTGCAGCCGCACGAAGCGGAGAGGTCCGTTGCGATGTCCTCGTTGGGGAGGGGCTGGCTGAACTTCGTACGGTCCCCGATGCCCAGGTTGACTATCTCGCCATCGTCGACCCGGACACGCTCGAGCCGCTCGGCACGCTCGCTCGGCCAGCGCGCTCGATCGCCGCCGTTACGCTCGATGGGGTGCGCCTGCTGGACAACATGGCCATCCAGCCGGGAAGCCGACCGTGGGACTCCTGATTGACATCGGAGTCGCAAAGACCAACAAGTACGCCAGCCGCGAGAGCGGAGATACGGTCGAGGTCATCGAACGCCCCGCCGGTGGTCTCACGATCGTCATGGCCGACGGGCAGGGATCGGGTCGCGCCGCGAAAACGCTCAGCCAGATGGCGGCATCCCGCGCGGTCGCGGCAATCAAGGACGGTGCGCGGGATGAAGCCGCCGCGATCACGGTCAACGATCATCTCCTTGCCTACCGCCATGGCCAGGTTTCCTCATCGCTCATCTTGCTCTCCTTCGACCTCCGCTCCAACGAGGCGACCGCGGCCAGATTCGGCGACGGCTCGCTGATCGTGCTCGATGCAGGCGACGAGCCGCAGGTGATGGTGGAGTGCCCCCCTGCGGGCAGATACCCTGGCGCCGAGCCGGTCATTCGCCGCTGGCCGCTTGCCCCGAAGTGGCTCGCGGTAGCCTGCACGGATGGCGTCTCGAATGCCGGGAGCAGAGACGCTTGCCAGATTGACCTCCTGTCGTTCATTCGGTCCCTGCGGATCGATGAACCGGCGCAGATCGGAGCAGATCGCCTGTTGCAGCACGCCCTCTCGCTCGCGCACGGCAAACCAGGAGATGACATGAGCATCGCCCTTGCGCGAGTCTCCGAGTGGGACGGAGACTCCGCCGTTCGCCGCATGTCGGTCAGGGTCGAAACCCCGTGAGCCTACCCCCACGCTGGTTTTCCCGGAGTGAGCATCCGGCGGCGGCTCACCCGGCCAAAGCCGAGTCTCCCCCCGGACCGCGGATCGTGATCGTCGGGCCGTGCGCGGCAGGCAAGTCGACTCTTGCCGCCGGTCTGCGCAATCTGGGCTACGAGGCCATGCCGATCGCCCAGGAACACAGCGACATCCCGGCGCTCTGGCGACATGCGGAACCGGACCTTGTCGTTGCCCTGGATGTCGATCTGCCCACGATCCGCGCTCGTCGTGCGGAAGAAGGTTGGCCTGAATGGCTTTACCAGACCCAGCGCCGCAGGCTCGAGCAGGCGCGCGCTGCGGCGGCATTGATCATCGACGCGGGATCGGCATCCCCTGCCGACATCCTCGCGCGTGTCGCGCAATTCCTTCAGGAACAGCCTGGAGCTGGCGCCGAACTCCCTAATCAGTTGGGCGAAAAGCCCGAACCGGCGTAACCCCCGGCGGCCCCGCCGATTCCGGTATTGACCAGCAGGTCATGCTCCCGGCGGCACATCGCGATCAGGTCGTTCAACCGATGTGCTGTCGTTGGGGATTCCAGCAGTCGTTGCTTGTCCCAGCTCTCAACCGGCAGTCGGTGACTGATGGCCCACGCGCGGCCGGCAGGATCCTCCGGCAGGGGTTGCCGGGGAACCTCCTCTCCCACAGCCCGCTCGAGGGCTTTCAGGAACCGCTCGAACTGCTCCGCGGCCGTGTCCGCGAGTGCTGCAATCCGATCCGGCGCGTCCTCGCCGGCGGGATCTCCGAGCCAATCAATCGTGCCCGTCATGTACCCCTTGTCCCAGTTCCCGTCGAGGACGCGGAACCGTTCTCCCCCCTGGACAATGACATCCCACCGGCCATCGGCATACTCGCCCGCTGCGACGAGCGTTGCGGCAACGCCGGTGTCGTGGATTTCAGGGTTCTCGCCAACCTCTCGCCCGCGACGGGTCAGCACGATGCCGAAAACCGGGTCGGCGTGGCGACGTTCGGCAATGAGTCTCCGATACCGCTCCTCGAACAGATGCAACGGGAGATACATGCCCGGAAGCAAGACCGTTCCCAGCGGAAACAGCGGGAGCAATTCAGCCACGTGATGCACCTCCGGGAACCCTGTCCGACCGGCCCGAACGTCGCCCATCTGGCGGACCGAGATTGCCGTGCCTGTGGACGCAATCTATCATGGACGAATGTGCAGGACCCGTCGTCACCTTGCCGTCATCGGCTGTCTCATCCTCTCCATGCTGGCCGGCTTCGCGCCCGGGCCTCGCTCGGCGTTCGGGCAGGCCGGAACGCAAGTGTCGGAGTTTCGCGTCATCCTCGAAGCCGACGATGAACCGTCGCCTGCCACGCCCCGCGGGGACCAGACGCTGCGCCTGACAGGACCGGTCGATCCGATCTACTCCTTCGACCCGGCGCTGGCGCGCGATTTCAGTTCCGCCTTCTTTGCCCGGCAGCTTTTCCGCGGCCTCGTTCATCTGGACCAAAACCTGGAGGTCAAGCCGGAACTGGCTCAAACGGTCGAGATCAGCGGAGACGGGCTCACCTACCGCTTTACCCTGCGCAACGGCGCTGCGTTTCAGGATGGCACTCCAATCACCGCGGGCGATGTCGTCGGTTCGCTCGCTCGGGCGCTCGATCCCGACAGCGCTGGTGGCGATCTTTCACTCCTGGCCGGACCGAGCTACCTGAGCGACATCGTGGGCGCAGCCGACGTGGTGGCCAACAGCACGGATGTTCTCGACGGCGCACGCGTGATCGATGACCGCACGCTCGAGGTTCAACTCGCCGCGCCACGCTCGTCGTTCCTGATGAAGCTCTCAGCCCCCCCCGGTTCGGTCGTCGACCTCAATCAAATCGCGGACGATCCCGATTGGTGGACCCACCCCAACGGCTCCGGGCCGTTCCGGATCGCCGAATGGACCCCGGATGAACTCCTGCTTCTCGAACCGTACGAGCAGTTCGTCGGGGGTGCGCCGACACTTGACCGCGTGGAAATCCGCCTCGGGCCGTCTGCCGCGAATGCGTTCAACCTTTATCAATCCGGACAGATCGACGTAACCGGTGTGCCGATCAATGCGCTCGATCGGATCATGGATCCCGCGGAAGGCGTCAGCGGCGATCTCTCGGTGGTGCCGGTCTTTTCCATCAACTTCATCGTGTTCGGCACGACCACCCCACCGTTGGACGATCCCGCCATTCGTGAGGCCCTTATCCATGCGTTCCCTCGCGAGCAACTCGTCGATGTGACCTTTGGCGATCGCAAACTCGCAGCGGAGGGGATCTTGCCGCCGGAGCTGTTTGGGCGCGAATGGCCGGTCGTGGGCGCCGAGTACGATCTCGAAAAGGCGAAGGCGGCGCTCGCGCGCTCCCGGTACGATCTCGACAACCTGCCACCCATCCGGATCTATGGCGCCGGTCCATTTGCAGCCGAGGCGCTTCGCGATACGGTCAGGGAATCGCTGGGTATCGAGATAGAAGTCGTTTCGATGGAATGGGCCGATCTTGCGGTATCAATGGCCCGGCGCGAACTCCCTGCCTACGAATTCATGTGGATCGCGGACTACCCCGACCCCGAGACCTTCCTCTGGTCCCTCTTCGCGTCGGACAGCCCCGACAACTACAGTGGGTATGACAATCCCGCATTCGATGCGTTGCTCGCCAAGGCCGCGAACACGCTCGATCCGGGTGAGCGGGCCGCGATCTACCTCGAAGCCCAGCAGATGCTCTTCGACGATCTGGTCGCGATCCCGGTCGTGCATGACATTCGCTATACGCTCTCCCGACCCGCGGTGAAGGCGTTGCAGGTCACGCCGCTCGGCATCCTCGAACTTGATTCGATCTGGATGGAGCAGTAGGGTGGCGGCGTTGAAACGGTTCGCGCTTCCCGAACGCCCCATCGACAACGGCGTCAGAATCCTTCGCCCGGAGGATGTGCCGTTTCTTCGCATTCCCCGGCAAAGTCAGGTCGACGAGGTGCTCGAAGCGCTGTCCCGCTATCCCGGCCGCTCCATTTGGCGCCCGGATTCGCTGGAGTATGTCCTGGTCACCCCGTGGCGAAATCGGTCGTCGGTTGGCTACCTCGGCGAACTCGCGGCGATCCGAAACACCGAACAACTGATCCGCTCGGCGGCAGAGCAGGCCCGCGATCTTGGAGACACGCTGACGATCATGCTCGACCTCGATGAGGAACGTCCCGCCGGGTTCTACCGGCGCGCAGGGTTGCTCCCGGTGGAACGGATCGTTACCTACGATCTCCGCCGCGGCAACCAGCGTCTCTCCCCTTCGGGACGTACCACCTTCATCCGCGCCGATCCCTCACGCGAGGACCACCTGCGGGCGCTGATGGAGATCGACCATGCGTCATTCCCGTGGCTCTGGTGGAATACCGCGGAGGAATTCGCATACTACGACCATCAGCCGGGGGTGGAACTCTATCTCGGACTCCTGGATGGGCGGCCAGTGAGCTATTGCGGGTTCACCATCTTCCCGGGATGGGCCCATCTGGACCGGATTGCCGTGACGCCCGAGATCCAGCAGAAGGGATTGGGCCGGGACACGCTCGCGTTTATCGTCAACGAGCTCTTTCGCATCCCGGTGGATCGCATCGGTCTCAGCACGCAGGAACTGAACGAGCGCTCCCGAAAGCTGTACGAAGCGAGCGGCTTTCGGCGGTCGCCCGGATACGACTATTGCCTGTATGGGATCGCCCATAAGGAACCCGCGCTCTCGCTGGTGGGATCTGCACCCATCGTCTGAGTTGTTTTACGCCGCCCGGATCACTCGGCGGCAGGAGGTCCCGATGGGGAGCAGTTTCGGCAAGATCTTCCGCCTCGTCACCTGGGGCGAATCGCATGGTCCCGCGCTCGGTGTCGTCATCGAAGGCGTTCCGGCGGGAATTCCGCTGACGGTCGACGAGATTCAGTTCGAGCTCGACAGGCGCCGGGTCGGCCAGAGCAAGGTGACCACGCCGCGTGGTGAACTCGACAAGGCGCAGATTCTCTCGGGGGTCTTCGAGGGCGTCACCACGGGCGCTCCAATCTCCCTGATCACCTACAACGCCGACGCCGATTCCTCGAAGTACGAGAACCTCCGGGATGTCTTCCGCCCCGGTCATGCGGAT
>CAIPGK010000044.1 GCA_903864575.1 uncultured Chloroflexota bacterium | reverse complement strand
GGACGACATCCAGGTTGCCGCCGTTGAACGCCTCGACGCCGATGCCGCCGCCGCCGCCAGCCCCACTGGAGGTGTTCCCGGTGACCGCGGTCGTCCCGTCGAGGCGAAGGGTGGAGGTCGTTCCCTGAACCATGCTGGTGAACTGGATGCCGCCGCCATTGGCGGCGATGTTGCCGCCGCTGATGATCGAATCGGTGACGGTGACGTTCACGTAACCAGTAATGGTTAAAATCGAGGCCAAGTACCTCGGCCCAAAGGTCGAGCGCACGACGTTCAGAGCGCTCGGCTCGGTCGCTACGCCGTGCGGAACGAAAACAGTCGCATTGGTGAATGTGCAGTCGGTGATCGAGATGTCGGCAAACCCAAAGGAGGCGATGCCGAATACGCCCCCGCCGGATCCGCCGTCAAAGGTGACGCCGCGGGCGCGCACGACCACGGTCTGACCTGAAGTCCCCTGACCGAACAACAGGGCGGACGGAGAGCCAGTCCCCACCGAGAGGTTCAGGTTTTTGAATGTCGCGGTAACGCCAGCGGACGCGCTGAACAGGAAGGAGCCGGCCGGGGTGATGTTGACCCCGCTGGCGCCGCCGCACGCTTCGATGCGCAGGTCCTGGGAGATCGTCGGGCTGGCCGGGCTGATCCAGTCGCCGGGGGCGATCCGGATGCGCCCGTCGGCGGGCGGTGTGGCAAGGGCGCTGGCGAGGTCGGTGAAGGTGCACGTTGCGCAGACATCGCAGGCAACCGGGGCGCAGATGTTGGCGGCGCAGTCCTGCGAGTAGCAGTCATTAGCACCTGTGCACGCCGCGCCGGATGGAAGGAGACACCACGTTCCCCCCGGGTTGTCGCTGTCGTAGGCGGTGCAGGAGGCGGACGGGTCGGCGCAGAGATCGGTCGCCGAGCACGGCTGTCCGGTCGCCCGGGGGATGGTGCAGGATCCGTTGAAGCAGACGCCGTCCCCGCAACACCGCTGTCCGGACTTGCAGGGCTTGCCAACCTTCAGGCAGCGGCACCGGCCGGGATTTCCCTTCTTTCCTTTCTTGCAGTAGCCGGTGCAGCAATCCTTGTCCTTCCTGCAGATGTTGTCCTTGCCGGTGGGGCCACATGGACCCGCAGGCCAGGGACCATCGCCGGCGCTCTTTGTGCGGTCTCGCTTGGCCGCCGCCTCCCCGGCGGCGAGGGAGGCCGTCCCGCCGAGAGCCGCGATCAGGGCGTCGCGCCGGGAGAGACCGCGTGCGAGGAGGCGGGCGATTGCGTCGAAGCGCTGGTGGTCCAAGGAAAGCTGTCCTCTCTGTCAGGCAGGATGGGATGCGTTTGCAGCATCGATACCAATCAAACCACCCCTTTTGCGGGTTGGCAAGGGCGTTGTGCTGCCGTCTGATACGTGCACAAACATTTAGAGTAGAAGATGATGCGACGGCTGTTCGGACCGACGCTCAGATATCGGCGTCCGAATCCTTCCCGGTTCCGCGCTGCCAGGGCCAGCGGCCTTCGATTTCGAGAGTGAGCTCGAAGCTCAGGAAGGTCCGGATCAGCACGATGATCGCCAGCACGATCACGCTCTGCATGTTGGGCTCGATGACGACCGTGCGCACGATGTCTCCGGCGACGAGAAACTCGAGCCCGAGCAGGATCGCCATCGCGACGCCGGTGCGGTACTGGCGATAGAGGCCCTTGCGGGTGACGCCGTCCTTCTTCTGGTCCTGGAAGAACTGGACCGTCGCGATCACCGCGCCGATGACGATGATGGCGACCCCGGTGCTTTCCATCAGCCGGCCCGCGAGTTCGATTGCCTCGGCGTAGGTCATGGGTGGCTCCGGGTTGGCTATCGGCTATCGGGTATCGGGTATCGGGCGTCGGGTGTCGGGTGTCGGGCGTCGGGTGTCGGGTGTCGGGCGTCGGG
>CAIPGK010000043.1 GCA_903864575.1 uncultured Chloroflexota bacterium | reverse complement strand
TATTGCCAGATTTTTCGACCTATCACCTGTAATTCAGGACCTCGCATTGAGAATCAGTTGTTCGCGGGCAATGAGGAACCCGGCGCAGACCGCGCCGGGTTCCTGACTCATCTCGTGGCGGAAGGGGAGGGATTCGAACCCTCGAGGCGTTTTACCGCCTACGCGATTTCCAGTCGCGCGCACTAGGCCAGGCTATGCGACCCTTCCAGCTACCGTTTCCCTCCGCTCCGCTTCCGGAGCGGTCCCTAGTGTGCCACGCCCGACCACTCCCGGCAAATCCCCGATTCGCCTCGACAGCATCATCCCGATGCAGTAGCGTCATCCATGCAGGAATCGCGCCGGGGCGGGCGCGGCCCATGATGGCGGCGACGGCGACCACACCGGGAGGAGGCAGCGGCATGGCCACGGGCGACAAGCGGGACCGGCGCCTTCGCATCGACGCCATCGCCTGCCCGCAGTGCAGCGGGCCTCTCGAACCGGGAAAGGACCGCTGCCCGTGGTGCGGCTCGGCCGTCGTCCTCGACAGCCGCGCGGCCCCGCTGGACATGGCGGCCATCCGGCGCGAATACGCCCACCTCGGCCTCGAGGAACTGCGCGAGCGCGCTGATCGCCGTCCCATCGACCCGGCGGCCCGCTACGCCCTCGGCATGGCCTACGCCGACCTCGGCCTGCTGGACGACGCCGCCGACGCCCTCCGCAGCGCCTGCGAACGGATGCCCGAACACGCCCCCTTCCAGGCCGCCCTCGCCCGCGTCTACGACCGCCAGGACCAGGCGGGCATGCCCCGCCGCGGCAGCATGGCCGACGACCGCATCGAGCGTGCGCTCGCCCGCGATCCGAACTGCCTCGACGCCCTCGGCCTCGCCTCCGAGCGGGCCGCCCGCAAGGGCGACCCGGTCACCGCCTTCGCCTACCTCCGGCGCGCCGCGATCGTCGACCCCGAGGAGGCCCGGCCCCTCGCGCAGGCGTATGTCGAGGGCAACAGGGCGAAGATTCGCGCCTCCTGGGCCTACGCGCCCCACCGGGCCGAGACCACTCGCGCCGGGCAAACCACCGCGACCTCCGCCATGTCCGGCGGCTGCACCCTGTTCGGCATCTTCGGCGTCGTCATTGTCGGCATCTGGATCTTCACCGCCACGAACTCGGGCGGGAGTCCGGTAGACGGCTGGTGGTGGGGGTTCGCGGCGATCATCGCGCTCGCTGGCGCGCTCGGGTCCTGGCTCAACGCCCGGCACAACCGGAACAAGGCCATCGAACTCCTGCAAACGCTCACGCCAGAGGAGCAGGCCATCGTCAATGGAACCGCGACCACGATGGAGATGGTCGACGCCCTCGACGCCTGGGCCACGACGGAACTGGACACGATGCGCCGCGCCGCCGAGGCCGCCGCACGCGAAAAAGCGAACACCGAGGCGCTCATCGCGGGGGCGGCGGCGCTGGAGGGCGTCTCGAAGTCGATGAACGCCCTCACCCGGCCCACCCGCTCCCGGCGTCGCAAGTCCGGTCTCTGGTAGCCAGCCCATCCGGATCCGAATCGCGGGCCCACGGGGCCGCATGGACCGGGGCAATAGCAAACGGCGAACGGCAAACGGCCCGGCATCGAGCCGGGCCGTAGACCATCATCATGATTGCGGCGGAGAGGGTGGGATTCGAACCCACGCTGGTGTAACCCAGACCGCTTTTCGAGAGCGGCACCATCAACCACTCGGACACCTCTCCGCCTGTGAGTATAGCACCTCGGTGACGGAGCGGCAAAAGCGGCGGAGCTACGCCGCAGGGGCGCAGTCGATCCCATCCGGAACGCTTGCGACCGTGGAGAAGTAGGCGGTCGCGATCACCTTCCATTCCCCCTGCTCGTTCAGCCGGAACGTGAGCAGCCTGGGCGACTCCTCGCTGCTCACCTCGACCGCGTTGACCGCGCCCGACGGCGAACCGCGAAAGGAAACCACGATGACGTCCTCATGGCGGGTCACGAGAAAGGCCCGCCGCGTGGAGGGTTTCAGCTTCGTCTCCCCCTCTCGCTCGGCGGTCGTCGTGTAGCCGTATCCGCCCGCGGTTTGCACCTGGAT
>CAIPGK010000042.1 GCA_903864575.1 uncultured Chloroflexota bacterium | reverse complement strand
GTGGGGCGTCCGTGGCCGCAGGCGCGGGGGTGGGTGGTGCGCTCCAGTTCGGCGACGAGTTCGCGCATCTCGGGGATGCTGAGGGTCTGGTTCGCCCGGATGCTGGTGTGGCAAGCGGTGCTGATAGCCACGGCGTCGAGCCAGCTTTCGCCCATGCCGCCGTCGGCGAGTTCGTCGAGGATGAGGCGCAGGCGTTCCGCGAGATCGGCGCGGGGGATGATCGCCGGCACTGCCCGGATGATGACCGACTGCGCGGCAAAGGGCTCGATCTCGAAGCCGACCTGCTCCAGTTCCTCGCGGGATTTCTCGTAGATCGCCATCTCCTCGGGGGAGAGGTCCACCACGAGAGGGTCGAGCAGGGGCTGGCGGGCCATGTCGCGGGCGGCGATGGCCCCGAGGATCTTTTCGTACATCACCCGTTCGTGGGCGGCGTGCTGGTCGATCAGGTACATGCCGTCCGGGCCCTCGGCGATGATGAAGCTGCCGCCGACCTGGCCCAGCACGCGCAGGACGGGCACGCCCGAGGGGTGGCGGGGCAGCGCGGGCTCCTCGTGCTGCTCCCGCGCCAGATCGGTGGCCGCCAGCGAGGGCTTGGGCTGGGGCTGCGGCGCGGGGCCGGGCACGATGGTGAATGCCCGCTGCTCCGGCGGGGGCGGGGTGTAGGGGGGCGGCTCGAATGAGATGCGCGGCAACTCCCCGCGCGGGCCGCGGGCGAGCGCGGCGTGGGTGGCGCGGGAGAGGGCGCGGCAGGCGGCGCGCTCGTCCACGAACTTCACCTCGGCCTTTGTGGGGTGGACGTTGACGTCCACGAGGGCCGGGTCGAGGTGGATGTGGGCGCAGGCAACCGGATGCCGCCCGACCATGATGAGCGAGTGGTAGGCCTCCTCCAGCGCGAAGGCGAGGGCGCGGTTCTGCACCCAGCGGCCGTTGACGAAGAGGACGATGTTCTGGCGGTGGGACTTCGTGAGCGTCGGCGCGGCGACCCAGCCGGTGACCTCGTAGCCATCGACGGCGGCGCTCGGCTCCAGCGGTTCCAGCAGGAGGGCGGCGTTCCCGATTTCCGGACCGAAGGCTTCAAGGGCGGCGGCGATGGGGTCGCCGCTGCCGGTGGTGGCGAAGGCGCGGCGGTCGTCGATGGCGAGTTCGATGGCGACCTCCGGGTAGGCGGCGGCGTAGGCGGCGACGGCGCGGGTGATGTAGCCGGATTCGGTTCCGGGCTGGCGGAGGAACTTGCGGCGGGCGGGCACATTGGCGAAGAGATCGCGGGCGGAGACGACGGTGCCGGGCGGCGAGGCGGCGGTTTTGGGCGCCGAGACCTCGCCGAAGCGGACGTGGATTTCCGCGCCGTGCGGCAGACCCTGCGTGCGGCTGCGGATCAGCAGATCGCTGACGGCGCCGATGCTGGGGAGGGCCTCGCCGCGGAAGCCGAGCGAGGCGAGGTGGCCGAGGTCCTCCCATTCGGTCAGCTTCGAGGTGGCGTGCCGCTGGATGGCGAGGGGGAGATCGTCGGCGGTCATGCCCGCGCCGTCGTCGGCCACCTCGATCAGGCCGAGGCCGCCGTCGCGGATGGTGACGCGGACGCGGCGCGCCCCGGCGTCGAGCGCGTTTTCCAGCAGTTCCTTTACCACGGAAACAGGCCGCTCGATGGTCTCGCCGGCGGCGATCTTTCCGATGGTGGCGTCGTCGAGCAGTCGGACCGGCATGTCGTCTCGCGCAGGTGAAGGCAGGCGGCTGGATTCCGGATGAGGGTACACCAACGTGGGGTCGTGGGTCGTGGGTCGCGGGTCGTGGGTCGTG
>CAIPGK010000041.1 GCA_903864575.1 uncultured Chloroflexota bacterium | reverse complement strand
TCGGCCGCTGGCGCGCTGGTATGCAGGCTGACCCAGATACCCGCCGGACGCGGCAGGCTCGCGGCGCCCCCGACGTTGAACAGGTACTCGATGACCGCCTTTTCGACGTAGTCGCTTGCCGCGCTCATGACAGATCGATTCCCTCCACGTAGTCGATCTCCCGCAGCGAGAGGTCGACCGACAGCGTTCCCGCAACCGCGCGCCGCGCCCACGAAAAGGAGGAGACGTTGACGAACGCCCGCTCCGATCCGGTCCGGAAACAGAGCACGCCCCCCTCCTGCACCACCGCCTCGATGGCCGAGCGCTGCTCCACCGCCCCCATGCCGTCGCGGGGATGGAGGGTGAGGCGAATCTCCCAGGAGCGGGCGCCGTCGTTGCCGGGCAGCCCGAGCAGCGCCGGACGGCCCCGGCTGCCCCAGGTGACGAACTCCGCGGTCTCCCGTTCGAATGATCCGGAGAGCCCCTCGCCGAGCACCACCAGCGGGAAGCGCAGGCGCACCCCGTCGGCCACGCTCGAGAGCGTCGGCACGGTGAGCAGATTCCGGCCGGCGGCGAGGGATGCCTCCGCGGATTCGGTCTCCACCCCGTTGCCGGAGGCGAGATCGATGGCGGTGACCCGGTAGGTGAGCGGCGCGTTACCGGGGGCGGAGGCATCCCACCAGACGGCCTGCGCCGGGTCCTCGATCCGGGCGAGCACGACCCACGGATCGCTCCCGGCGCGCCGCCGAAGCAGGTAGCCCCCGAACCGGTTCGGGGGAATGGCGGACGGTTCCCAGCCGACCCGGATCACCGACGGCTCGACATCCGGACCGATCCGGGTTGGGGTCGCGGTCAGCCCGCTCACCGCCGGGTACCCCGCGGGATACCGCACCTCGAACCGGGTCGTCGCGCGTTCGCCGCGCCTGCCGCCGCCCCAGACCTCGAGTTCCAGCGCATAGCGTCCTCCCTGCTCGATCCATCCCGCCGGCATTCGCCAGCGGCGGGGATCCCCGGGCCGCTCCCGCGTCTGCCGGATCGTCCGGCCCGCCGGATCCAGCAGCCGCGCCTGCCACCGGCTGGCAGCGCGGCCGCCGAGCCCGGCGACGGTCCAGCTGACGTCGGGCGACGCGGTCGCCACGACCCCCGTCGGCGCGGTCACCGTTACGGTGAGTCCCGGCTCCCAGTCGAACTGCCGCCAGCCGCTCCACGGGCCGGGAATCCCCGCGGCGGCGGCGCGGGCGCGCCATTGCCAGGCCGCCGCCGCCGCGAGATCGGCGGCAGTGGTCTGGCAGGCGAAGGTCTGGCCGTCGGCGCCGCGGGCGAAGACGAGCGGGCGGACGGTTCCGGATGGCAGCAGTTGCAGCTCTCCCTGCCCGGTCATGGCCCGGCCTCCCGGATCGACGGCGCGAAAGGTGAGGAGCGGCCGCCCGGCTGCGCCCTGCCACCGGCTGCCGTCGGCGGGAGCGAGCGCGGAGGGAGCGGACGGTCCGGCCGCGGCGGCGGCGGACGCCCCGATCTGCCCCCAGATGCCGAGCGCGCGGGTCTGCCCCTGCCAGCGCTCGCGGCCGCTGTCGGTATAGGGGCCGACCGCTCCCCCGCTCTCCTGCTTCCAGGCGAGATCGCAGGCAGCCGTTCCCTGCCCGATGGCGATCTCGCCGGCGGCGGCGACCACCCCGAACGCGAGCACGTCGCTGCTCTTCACGCTCGCGGGAGTCCGGACCGGCTGATCGACGGCGCGGCCGGTTGCGGGCGCCTCGATGACGGCGGTTCGGGCGAGCAGGCGCCCCGGCTTTCCCGCGCTCACGTCCCACACCGCGAGCACGCAGCGGCCGTCCCCCGACTCCCGCCTCAGCCACGCGCCGAGCCGGGTGAGCGTGCCAGCGGCGCCCACGGGCTGCTGCACGACGGTGCAGCGCATCGAGGACTCGCCCCGGGAGACGACGGCCGTGGAGACGGGGTTCAGGATCTGCAGGCCGACGACCGTCGCCATCTACGCCACCCTCCCGCGGCCGCGCCGCCCCTGCCGCCGGGCGGCTTCCTCCAGCGGCCCGAACGCGGCCCCGAGCACGAAGTCGCCGAGCGGGCCGCTGTCGACGACGACCGTGCTCTCCAGGTGGGTCGGCATCCGGGAGGCGCGCTCGTATCCGCGGCGCCGCTCGTCCCATTGCCTTCCGATGCCGATCGCGGCTGCCGCCGCGGGCCGGGACGGCGGCAGCGGGGGACCGGGAAATCCGACCGCGAGGTTCGTCCCCAGCCCGGAGAGGTCCAGCGTGGCGCGGACGCTGTCGGCCAGGCGGCGGGCTCGGTCCTCCACCCCGCGCGCGCCGGAGGCGATGCCGTCCGCCAACCCCTCCGAGGCGAAGGCCCCGATCTGCCGGAGCACCCGCGAGGGAGACTGGATCCCGAGCAGATCGCGGATGGGTCCGGGGATGGCGCCCGCGAGTTCGGCCGCCTTGGCCGCCACCGCGTTGATGCCGCTCGCGAGCCCGTCGATGAGGCCCTGCACGATGGACTGCCCGATGGCAAGCATCTCCCCCGGCAGGGAAGCGAACGCGGCGAGGATGTCGGCAGCTCCCTGCTGAACCGTTGCGAGCGCGGTCGCCATGCCGGTGGAGACTGCGGACCCGAGGTTGGCCATCGCGGCATCGACGGTGGAACCGATGGTGGTCCAGGCGGTCGACACCGCGGTCTGGATGGTCGTCATGGCGGTGGTGACCCCGGACTGGATCGCCGTCCACGCGGTCGTGGTGGCGGTCTGGATCGCGGTCCACGCCGTCCCGGTCGAGGTCTGCAGCGTGGTCATGGTCCCGGAGACGCTCGCGAGCAGCGTGCCGGTGGCGGCGCTGATCGAGGACTGGACCGCGCTCCAGGCGGAGGAGACGTCCTGCTGGATCCCCGTCATGGCGGCGCTCATCTGCGTGCGAATGCCGGAAGCAAACGCGCTCAGGTCGATCGGGCGACCCGCGATCGCGCCCGCGACGAAGCCGACGATGGCGACGCCGACCGCGGCGAATCCCTCCGCGAGGGCGGTGACGGCGGTTTGGAGTCCGCCGAGCACCGCACCGGCGGCGGCGGACCAGTCGGCGGTCCGGACGGCCTGCGCGGCGGAGGAGAGCCCGCTGGCGATCGCCGCGCCCGCCTCCGTCCACGGGACCGCACCGAGCGCGCTGCCGATCGCGGCGCGCACGGCGGCTCCAGCCGCGGAGGCGCCGGCGAAAATGCTGTCCGCGGTGATGCTTGCGAGAGCGCCCGAGATCGCCGCAGCGACTGGTGCGAGCAACGCCCCGGCTCCATCGAGCGCGCCGCCGATGGCGTTCCCGATGGCGCTCGCGAGATCGCCCGCGACGGTGCGCGAGGCCGGGATGCCGACCGAGAGGGTCCAGGTGGTC
>CAIPGK010000040.1 GCA_903864575.1 uncultured Chloroflexota bacterium | reverse complement strand
TCGCGCAGGCCGGTGCCGACGAGAAAGAGGCAGAGGCTGGTGATGTAGATCACCGCGCCGGGGATGAGCAGGTTGCTCGGGTTGGTGCGGAAGAAGCGCTGCGCCTCGCCGAGCATGTTGCCCCACGAGGGGATGGGAACCTGCACGCCGAAGCCGAGGAAGGAGAGCGCGGTCTCGGCCAGGATCAGGTCCGGGATCGCCAGCGAGGCGAAAACGACCAGCAAGGGCGCGATGTTCGGAAGCACGTGGCGCAGGGCGATCCGCGAGGGCGACGCGCCGATCATGCGCGCGGCATCCACATAATCGATCCCGCGCAGGCGCAGCACCTCGCCGCGGACGATCCGGGCCACGCCCATCCACGACACGATCGCCAGCACGATGGCCAACCCGGTCGGCCCCGGCGCCCAGATGCTCGCGATCAGGATCAGCAGCGGCAGTCCGGGGATGGAGAGCAGCACGTCCACCAGACGCATCAGGAGGGCGTCGATCGCGCCGCCGCCGTACCCCGCGACCAGGCCGACGCTGCCGCCGATGAGCATTGTCGCGATCGTGGAGAGAACGGCGATCATCAGGGAAACCTGCCCGCCGTAGGCGAGGCGGGTGAGGATGTCGCGGCCGTTGCCGTCCGCGCCGAGGACGTATCCGTCGGTGAATGGCGGGGTCAGTTTCGCCTTGAGATGGTTCTCGTAGGGCGTGAAGCCGGTCAGCCTCGAGATGAGCGGCGCGGCGAGCACGAAGAGCACGATCACCGCGAGCACGCAGAGCGCGGTCATCGCGACCGGATCGCGCCGGAAACGGGCCCAGGAGCGCTTGTAGAAGCCGGGGGTCGCCCGCAGTTCCTCGCGCTCGAGCGCGCCAGCCGAGAGGACGTTGCGCGGGACGGCGTCCGGGCGGTCTGCCGTGGGGGAAAGGGCTTCGAGTTCGGTGTTGACCATCGCCCCGCTACTCCTGCCTGATGCGCGGATCGAGGATGCCAGCGGCGAGATCGGCGGCGAGGTTGGAGAGCATCGTCAGCACCGCGAACATCATGGTGGTGCCCATGATGAGGGTGTAGTCGCGGCGGCTGACTGCCTCCAGCGTGAGCCGCCCGATGCCGGGCCACGCGAAGATCGACTCGATGATGACCGAACCGCCGAAGAGCCCCGGCAGGGAGAGCCCCACCAGCGTCACCAGCGGCAGCACGGCGTTGCGCAGCGCGTGGCTGTAGATGACGGCCTTTTCCCGCAGCCCCTTGGAGCGGGCGGTCCGCACGTAGTCCATCTGCAGGGTTTCCAGCATCGTGGAGCGGATGTAGGCCGACCAGCCGCCGATGGAGAGGAGCGCGAGGGAGACGGTCGGCAGGATGAGATGCTGCAGGCGGTCGGTGAAGCCGCCTCCGCCGCGGGCGTCGGTCATGCCGCCGACGGGGAGGGACGGCCAGCCCCAGCTGTTGAACTTCAGGGAAAAGATCAGCACCAGCACGAAGGCGAGGATGAAGCTCGGCAGGGAGTACATCGCGACCGCGCCGATGTTGGCGAAGCGGTCGAACCAGGTCCGGTGTTTCAGCGCCGAGGTGATGCCTAACGGGACCGCGGCGAGCAGGGCGAGGGCCAGCGCCGAGGTGGTCAGCAGCAGGGTATTCGGCAGCACGGCCGAGATGCGGTCGGCCACCGGCACGCGGTTGTACATGGAGACGCCGAGGTCGCCGGTGGCCGCGTTGCCGAGCCAGGTCACATAGCGCTCCGGCCATGGCTTGTCGAGGCCGAGTTGCTTGACCTTCATCTCGCGCGCGGCGGGCTTCAGCTTCGGATCGTTGCGCACGATGTCCGCCGGGCTGCCGGGCATGAGGTTGATGATGGCGAAGGTAATGAAGGAGACACCGATCAGCAGCGGAATCATCTGCAGCAGCCGGCGAACGGCAAAGGCGGCCATGGGGCGCCCTCCGAGGGGTACGGGCGATCGGCGATCGGCTATCGGGAGTCGGCTACCGGGTGACAG
>CAIPGK010000039.1 GCA_903864575.1 uncultured Chloroflexota bacterium | reverse complement strand
GCGAGCCCGCGGCGGCGGGTGGTTGCGCCGCCGAGGAGTTTGGCGATGCGGTCGAACGAGGCGTGATCCATGATGCCGGGAACCTCCTGTGGCGTGGCGAACGTAGCTGCGAGCAGGTTGGACCCGCTGGCCGGCCCGATCGGTGGTGCGGGCCAGGACCGGAGACCCGGCCCGCGCCTGAGGGGGGAACTCGGCGTGGGGGTGGCTCTCCGGTCCCGGCGCGCACCGTGCCGGGGATCAATTGGCGGGACCCACTGCGGAGACTATGCACAAGGCCGCGCCGGATTGGAACGAAACATGGGCCATTTTTGGGCCACGGGAGGCGGCGGCGTGGGCCACAGCTGTATCACGGGTGGGTCATGGAGCATACGTACCCGGTAGAATGACGTTGATGAACGCGGTGATTACGGAGTGAGTCATGGGGGCGGAGCGGGTGCACTCGGTCAAGACGGCGGAGCCGCGCCGGGCGGGCGATCTGATGGCGCGGCCGAGGCTGACCGCGGCGGGGGTCGCGCCGAACGGCCCGGGGGTGACGCTGGTCGTCGCGCCGGCGGGGTTCGGGAAGACGACGCTGATGACGGAGTGGGCCGCGGCCTCGGCGTGCCCGGCCGCGTGGCTGGGACTGGACGCGGATGACCGGGACCCGGCGATCTTTGCCGGGAACGTCGTGGCGGCGGTGCGGCGGGTGGTTCCGGGGTTCGGCGAGGGGGCGCTGGCGGCAATCCGGTCCGAGGGGGCGGCGCGGGCCGTTGGGCGCGCGCTGGCGGATGATCTGCTGGCGCTGGAGGGCCCGCTGCTGCTGCTGCTGGATGATTACCACGAGGCAGAGAGCGTGGAGACGAACGCCCTGCTCGGCGAGGTGATCCGCTGGGCGCCGCCGACGCTGCGGCTGGCGATCGATTCCCGGGTAATGCCGGAGTTGCGGCTGGCGCGGGCGTGGGCGCTGGGGCAGGTGCGCGAGTTCGGGCCGGAGGCGCTGCGCTTCACGCGGGCGGAAGCGGCGGCCTTCCTCGCCGCGCGCGGGCTGGACGCGTCGCGGGAGGCGATCGCGGACAGGATCTGGGAGGTGACCGAGGGGTGGCCGGTGGCGCTGCGGCTGGCGGTGGCGGCGCTGCAAGGCACACATGGGTCACCTGGGCCACATGGGTCACAGGGTCCGCTGGCGGGAATCGACCGGCTGGCGACCCGCCCGGTGGTCCGGGAGTATCTGATCGACGAGGTGTTGAGCGCCCAGCCGCCCGCGGAGCGGATCTGCATGCTCCGGCTGGCAGTCCCGGCGCGGATCGATGCCGAGGTGGCTCGGGACATCTGCGGAATCGATCATGAGGCGGCGGCTGGGCTGCTGGACCGGCTCGCCTCGCGGGATCGCCTGCTGACGCCGCTGGAGGATGGGGGCTACCGGTATCACGCGCTGGTGCGGGAGGCGTTCGCGGACCGGCTGCTCGCGACCGTGGGGACGGAAACGGTGGCGGCGCTGCGAGCGACCGCGGCGGGGGTGGCGGAGCGGCAGGGCCGGATCGCGGAGGCGATCCGGCTGCTGCTCGATGCTGGCCGGGAGGGGGAAGCGGAGGCGGTGGCCGTTGCGGAACGGCATGCGCCTGCGGCGGAGGAGGACATCCGCCCCGCGGACGCGCTGCGCTGGATCCGGATGCTGCCGCCTGCGCTGGTGGCGGAGTCGCCATGGCTGCTGATGGTGCGGGCGGCGAGCGAGGGGTACGCGGGCCAGGAGACGGCGTCGGAGGTGACGCTGAACCTGGCCGAGGCGGCGATGGCGCGGCGGATGGATGTTTCGCCGGAAGAACGGGCGCGGTTCGCGGCGCGGGTGGCGATCAAGCGGATTTTCAACCGGCGGTCGCAGCCATTCGCGGACCCGGAGGGGACGATCGCCGCGTTGGATGCGGCGATCGCGGCGCTGGGGGCGGACCGGTCCCTCTATCACACGATCGCGCTCTACCTGCAGGGGCAGTTGCTGCATGGGCTTGGGCGCACGGGGGAGGCGATCGAGCGGTTGCGGTCGATGCAGGCGCCGCCGGGGGCCGTGCCGGACCGGCTGTCGGCCAACATCGGGGTGCCCGCGGCGGAGTTTGCGCTGTGGGCGGGGCGGACCGGGCTGGCGATGGAGATCGCGGAGCGGGCGGCGCGGGACGGCGACGCACTGGGCATCGCCAACGTGCAGGCGGCGGCGCGGACGTGGCTCGGCGTCGGCTGCCTGTTCCGGCTGGAGTTCGCGGAGGCGCGGGCGGCGCTGGCGGCGGCGCTGGCCAACCGGTCGGCGATCGGGATGTTCCCGGAGCGGGAGGCGATGCTGGCGGGGGCGATGCTGCTGCACCTGACGGGGCAGGCCGAGGAGGCGGGGGCGATGATCGACCACTTTCTCGGGGAGACGAAGGGGCAGCGGGATGCCGTGTGGCGCGCGGGAGCGCTGACGATGCGGGCGCGGATCGCGGTGGCGGAGGGGGGCGCGGAGGCAGCGCGGCCGTGGCTGGCGGCGGCGGACGCGCTGGGGGTCGATGCGGCCATGCCGGTGATCGAGGATTCCGCGTTGACCCGGCTGCAGGTTGGCGCGCAGACGGGTGGGGATGCGGCGCGGGCGGCCCTCGCGGCGCTGCCGGCGGCGGTCGCGGCGGCGGAGGCGCGCCACGATGTGCCGAATGTGATCCGGGGATTGCTGCTGCTGGCGCTGGCGTCGCAGGATCACGCCGGGGGGCACGCGGCGGCGCGGAATGCGCTCGATCGGGCGGTTGCGCTGGCGAAGCCGGGGGGCGTGCTGCTGCCGTTCGCGGAGCTGCGCTGGCCGTTGCGGCGGTTGCTGCGGTTGTCCGGACCGGAGGCGCTGGAGTTGGCGGCGATGGTGGACAGCGCGATGGGAACGGTGACGGCGGGGAGTTCCTTCGCGCCGCGGCTGCTGACGGCGCG
>CAIPGK010000038.1 GCA_903864575.1 uncultured Chloroflexota bacterium | reverse complement strand
TGTTGTCCCAAAAGCCAACAAGCCCATAAGCCCACAAGCCCATAAGCCCTCAAGCCCTCAAGCCCTCAAGCCCACACCCCCATGCGGAGCGAATCATGGCCACAACCATCGGCGTCGGACGCGCGACGCTCTACTTCGAGGACACGTTCAGCCTGAAGGACAAGCGACGCACCATCCGCTCCCTCATCCAGCACCTGCGGAACACGTTCAATGCCGCGTTCGCCGAGACGAGCGACCTCGACGACATGCGGATCGGGACGATCACCTTCGCGGTCGTCTCGAACAGCGCTCCCCATGCCGACGAAATGCTCCAGAAGATCGTCGACTTCATCGAGACCCGCGTCGAAATCGGCGTGCTCGGCGAGGTCGAGACCGAACTCATCCCGATGGGCGACTGAGCCGCGCTGTCCGGTTCCCTCTCCCGCAGCCCGGGGCCATGCCCGATACTGCCGCCATCAGGATCGCAGCCGCCGTATGGGGAGTCGCCAACGCCATGACCGACACGCCGCCCGTTTCGCGCCTGCTGGCCGCTGCGCTCGCCGCCGCCCGGTACGAAACCTTGCCGCCCGACATCGTCGACCACGCCCGCCGTGCCGTGCTGGACTGGGCCGGTTCCGCCCTCGCCGGAGCGTTCGAACCACCCGCAAGGATGGCGCGCGCCGTTGTCGCCGAACTTGGCGAATCCCGGCAGTCGACCCTCTTTCCCGACGCCCGCGCCTCCGCCCTCGGCGCGGCGCTCGCCAACGGCGTCGCCTCCCACATTCTCGAGTATGACGATGTGCACAAGGGCTCGACCCTCCACGCCGCCGCTCCGGTGATTCCGGCCGCCCTCGCCGTCGCCGAGCGGGAACATGCCAGCGGGCAGGCGTTCCTCCTCGCGGTCGTGCTGGGCTACGAGGCCGCGCTCCGCATCGGCGAGGCGGTCAACCCGAGTCACTACCGCCACTTCCACCCCACCGGAACCGCCGCCACCTTTGGCGCGGCCGCCGCCGCGGGTTCCCTGATCGGCCTCGACGCCGCGCGCCTGCTGGACGCCCTCGGCACTGCGGGCACCACCGCCGCCGGGCTCTGGGAATTCAACGCCGACGGCGCGATGAGCAAGCACCTCCACCCCGGCAAGGCCGCCTTCAACGGCATCCTCGCCGCCGATCTCGCGAAGCAGGGCTTCACCGGCGCATCCCGCATCCTCGAAGGCGCCCGCGGCTTCTTCGCCGCGATGAGCAACGGCGCGGACCCCACCCGCATCACGGACGGCCTCGGCACTCAATGGAGGATCGCCGAGAACTGCTACAAATTGCACGCCTGCTGCGGCCACACCCATACCGCCATCGACGCCGCGATCGATCTCCGTCAGGACCTCGGCCCAGACCCCGCCGGCGCCGTGAAGACCATCCACATCGATCACTACGGCCCCGGCTACGAGATCGTGAAGGAGATGAACCCGCGCACCCCCTACCAGGCGAAGTTCAGCCTCGCCTACGTGGTGGCGGCCGCCCTTGCGGAAGGCGCGGCAGGTCTCCCCCAGTTCAGCGAGGAGCGGTTCAGCACCGACGGAACGATCGACCCCGCCATCGCCCGTCTGCTGGCCCAGACCACCGTGAAGGTCAACGACGAACTCACCGCCATGTACCCCGGCGCGTGGCCCGCCCGGATCGTCATCGAAACCGCCGACGGCCGCACCCTGCGCGGCGGCGGCGACTACCCCCGCGGCAACCCGGAGGCCCCCGCCACCACCGAAACCCTCGCCGCGAAGGCGAAATCGCTGATCGCGCCGTATTACGGCGAGGCCGCCGCCGACCGGATCATCGGCCAGATCGCCACGCTCGATACCGTGCCCGACATGGCCGCGCTTTCCTGGCGATAGCGCCGGCTCCGCTGCTGTCGTCCTGACCGCCCTCCCCAGCGCGCCGACCGTCATTCCGACGAAGGAGGGATCTCCGCCCAAAGCCCGCGATAGACGAAATCCCTCCTTCGTCGGGATGACGGTGGGGGGATGACCCACCACCCACCCCTCAGGAGCCCCGAATGACCTCGATCGCCGCCCCGAATCTCGACGCCATCCGCGCCGACGTCCGCGCCCTCTGCGCGCAGTTCCCGGATGCCTACTGGCGCGACCTCGACGAGAAGCGCGAACACCCCGGCGCGTTCGTCGACGCCATGACGAAGGCCGGATTCCTCGCCGCCCTCGTTCCCGCCGAATACGGCGGCGGCGGCATGGGCGTGACCGAGGCGAGCGTCATCCTCGAGGAGGTCAACCGCTCCGGCGGCCACAGCGCCGCCTGCCACGCCCAGATGTATGTCATGCGCGCGCTCGTCCGCCACGCCAGCGCGGAGCAGAAGGCACGCTGGCTGCCCGCCATCGCGCGGGGCGATCTCCGCCTGCAGGCCTTCTCCATCACCGAGGCCGAGGCCGGGTCCGACACCACCGCCATCCAGACCCGCGCCGTGCGCGACCCGGAGACCGGCGGCTGGATCATCGACGGCCGGAAGAACTGGACCAGCAGGCTGATGACCAGCGATCTCGCGCTGATCCTGGCGCGCACCACCCCCCGCGAGGACCTGACGGACCGCACCCGCGGCCTGTCGCTCTTCCTGGTGGATCTCCGGGAGGCGCGGGAGAGCGGCGAGGTGGCGATCTCCCCGGTGCGGACGATGTTCAACTACGAGACCTTCGAGGTCGAGTACCGGGGGCTGCGGGTTCCCGCCGACGGGCTGATCGGCGAGGCGGGCATGGGCTTCCGCTACGTCATCGACGGCTGGAACGCCGAGCGCATCCTGCTGGCCGCCGAGGCCATCGGCGACGGCTACTGGTTCATCGACCGCGCGGTGCGGTACGCCTCGGAGCGGGTCGTCTTCGGCCGGCCGATCGGCGCGAACCAGGGGGTGCAGTTCCCGCTCGCGAAGGCCTACTCCCACATCGTCGCCGCCGACGCCGTGCGCTGGGAGGCCGCGCGCAAGTTCGACGCCGGGCTCTCCTGCGGCGCGGAGGCCAACATGGCGAAAATGCTCGCCAGCGACGCCAGCTGGGAGGCTGCCAACATCTGCCTCGACACCCACGGCGGCAACGGCTTCGTCGTGGAGTACGACGTGGAGCGCAAGTTCCGCGAAACCCGCCTCTACCAGGTCGCCCCGATCAACAACAACCTGATCCTCGCCTACCTCGGCCAGCATGTCCTCGGGTTGCCGCGGTCCTATTGATGGCAGACCGCGGCGGCCCCCGCCGAAGCAGGAACCGCCGGTCCATCGACGCCCCGGGGGACGGGTCGCTGGGGTCAGTGGGGAGGCTGGGCAGGTCGCCGGCGCGCTCGCTCGCACTGCTCAGGCGCAGGGTCAGGCGCAGGTCAGCGTGATCGCGGCAACCCGGACGTTCCCCGCATCGGCGATGAGCGCCATGGCCCCGTCGGTGGTGAGCGCGATGGCGTCCGGCAGGCTGTAGGAACCGGTGGCGATGCCCGACTGCGACGGGGTATCCCCCCAGTC
>CAIPGK010000037.1 GCA_903864575.1 uncultured Chloroflexota bacterium | reverse complement strand
TGTCGTCGATGACCCACGCGCTTTCCGGGCCGGTCCCGGAAAAGACCATCAGGAAGCGCTTCGGCATTGGGATGACGGCGTATTCGAGGATCACCGTCGCGCCGATTCTGCCGTCGGTCAGCACGCGGATGTTCTCGATGGCGAGAATCTTCACCCGCTCGTCTGCGTCCGCGGGTTGCGGGGTGGAGAGGCTGTCGTAGGCGGCATCGGTGTAGGCGCCCTGCTTGCCGAAGACGCGATGGAAATACCCCGGCGTGAACAGGGCGTAGGCGCGCAGCAGTTCCCCCGCGCTGTAGCAGGCCACGAGACGGCGCACCATGCCGTAGACCGCCGTGACCTGGTCCGGGTTTGCCGGCTCGCCCTCCGGCACGACGCCGTTGCGGAAGGGGACCGGCGTGGCCGAGGCATCCCCCTCGATCGCGCCGTTGAGGGCCTCGCGGGAGATCGGTTCCGTGTCGCAGAGAGCGGGATCGGGCACATCCGGCAGGGAGTACGGGGCGCCGGCAGGCGTAGCCGCCGGGGTCGCGGACTGCGCCGCGGCGGGCATCGCGGCGGTTGCCATCAGGAGCGCGGCGAGCATGGCGCCGGCGATGCGTGACGCGAGAGGCGGACGATTCCCGGTTTCGTGATTGGCCGGATGCCCCTCATCCCCAAGCCCCTTTTCCCGCCTCGGCAGGAGAAGGGGCTTTCCGCAGGCTCCTGCCGGCAGCCCTTCTCCCATCGCAATGGGAGAAGGGTTTGGGACGAGGGCGCGTTCCGATTGCGGTCTGGAGGTGAGGAACCTCACTCCGCCAGCAGCGCTTTCTTCGTGGCCAGCAGCAGCTTGCCGCGGCGCGCGCCGAGGGCCTGGATCTGCTCCGGGGTGTACTCGAACAGGCCGCCGCCGGTCTTGAGGCCCAGCTTGCCCGCCGCGACCTTCTCGGCAACCGTCGAACTCACGCCCGCCTCGTTGCTGAGGTCGGCGTTCAGGTAGCTGGCGACGCTGGTGTAGATGTCCAGCCCGGCGACGTCCAGCAGTTCCAGCGGGCCGATGACGGCCAACTTGTAGCCGATCCCCCACTTCGCGATGGTGTCGATCGCCTCGGCGCTCGCCACGCCCTCGTCGAGCAGGTTCAGGGATTCGCGCATGATCGCGTAGAGGATGCGGTTCTCGACGAAGCCGGGCACGTCGCGGTCCACCTGCGCCGGGATCATGCCGATCCGCTTGCTGACCTCGGTGACCGCGGCGAGCGTCTCGGGAGAGGTCTGCTCGCCCCGGATGACCTCGATCACCGGGATCAGGTGGGGCGGGTTCGAGTAGTGCATCCCCGCCACGCGGGACGGGATGCGGCAGACCTCGGCCAGTTGCGTGATCGGGATGCCCGAGGTGTTCGAGGCGATGATCGTGTCGTCGCGGACGTGATCCTCGATCTGCCGGAAGACCGACTGCTTGATCTCCTTCTTCTCGGGAACCGTCTCGACCACGTAATCCGCGCCGTTCAGGGCAGCGGCGAGGTCCAGGGTGTAGGTGAGGTTGCCCTTCGTCGTCTCGGCCTCGGCCTCGGTCATGAAGCCGCCGCGGATGAGGGTCTGGCAGACGAAGTCCACCGCGCCCTTTGCCTTGTCGAGCTGCTCTTCCTTCACATCGAAGACGCGGGTCTCGAACCCGTTGCGGGCGAACCCGGCCGCGATCCCCGGCCCCATTGTTCCCGAGCCGACGACCGTCACCACCCGCACGTCGTTGCCGTTCATGTGTTCCTCCAGAAACGTGTCGATTCCCGCGTTCCCCCTCGCGAACCCCTCCCCCACCGTGGCGGGAGCGGGGCTTTTGGCCGCGAGAGGGTCAAATGGTTGTCATGCCTGGAGCGGCTGCGGCTCCCGGAAATCCTGTCGTCGGGATGACGGACGTTTTCGCAACCGCCGTAGCGGCTGTATCCCGATCCCCGACGCCCGATCTCCGATCCCCGGCGCCCGATTCCCAACTCCTGATAGCCGATAGCCGACACCCGCCAGCCAGCGTCAATGCATGCTGATGCCGCCGCCGATGTTGATCGCGGAGCCATTCACCCAGGCCGCGTCGTCGGAGCAGAGGAACACGATCATGCCGGTGACGTCTTCCGGCGTCTGGAACCTGCCGATCGGGGTGTGACCGATGACGTAGTCGAAGTGGCCTTGCGCGAAGGACTGGCGGGTGCCGGGGGTGTCCAGCAGCGTCGGCGAGACGTAGACGCTGGTGATGCCGCGCGGGCCCAGTTCGGTGGCGATGGCGCGGGTGAAACCCAGCACCGCGCCCTTGCTGGCGACGTAGTGCGCGAACCCGGGCGTGCCCATCCAGACCGTGTCCGACCCGATGTTGATGATCTTGCCCGCGCCCTGCTTGGTCATCTGCGGTTCGACCGCCTTGGTCGCGAGGAAGATGCCTTCGACGTTGACCTCGAAGCGGCGCTTCCACTCCGGCAGGGTCAACTGGTCCCACGGCAGCGCGGAGAAGAGACCCGCGTTGTTGACCAGCGCGTC
>CAIPGK010000036.1 GCA_903864575.1 uncultured Chloroflexota bacterium | reverse complement strand
GATCGCCCCGATCCTGCAGGCGCCCATAAGCCCTGATCCGGGCGTTGAACGTGCTTGGCTAACGACGTGGCTAGTCGGAAATTGGAGACCGTGCCGATGGAGCACCCGATTCGAATGTTGCGTCTGTTTCGATTATTTCGAATAGTTGAACTGTGCCCATGAGTGTCATCGCCGCTAGCACCTACGAACCGGTTCTGCCGAGTGAGCGCGATCGCGAGCTGGCGGCGCGCTCGAGCCTTTCGCTCGCGGGTACCTCGAGGAGTCGAGGCAAGGTGCGGCTGAGTCTTGTCGGGAGAGGAGGGAAGCGAGAGGAGGTGGCCCTGCCCGCGTCAGCACTGCTGCTTCTCGTCGACGTTCTGGCCGAGATGGGGAAGGGGAATGCCGTGACCCTGATC
Organism: uncultured Chloroflexota bacterium; assembly: GCA_903864575.1. Taxonomy (GTDB): domain Bacteria; phylum Chloroflexota; class Chloroflexia; order Thermomicrobiales; family UBA6265; genus CADCWF01. Next base: position 2,551 of record CAIPGK010000036.1, on the reverse strand, counting down.
CCGGTGAACGCGGAGCTGACCACGCAGCAAGCCGCCGATCTGTTGCAGGTTTCGCGGCCGTTCCTGGTGGGATTGCTGAACGCGCGGAAGATTCCGTTCCGGAAGGTCGGCACGCACCGGCGGGTTCTCTTCCGGGATCTGATGGACTACAAGCGATCGACCGATGCTCAGCGATCCGCGGCCCTCGACGAACTGGCCAAGCAGGCTCAGGAGTTGAAGATGGGCTATTGAGCCCGGTGCGCATGGCGTTCACCGACCGTGAGCGTCTGGACCCGATGCAACGTTTCGCCTTGTACACATGTTACGGTTTCACACCATAAATGATTAAGTGAAAACAGAAAGTAACAAAGCGACCCGCCTCGATGCCGCTGGCGACCACGCCAGTCGGCTAGGGGTGTTCCGTGCCCGCGACATGGTCGTAGCCGGATACCCCCGCGAGTATCTGCGTCGGCTGGTCAGCAAGGCGCACGTGCGCCAGATCGGGCGCGGTCTCTATGCCTCAGCGGGTTTCGACGGCGACCACAACCAACCTTTGTTGGAAGCGGCCAAGCGAGTGCCGCGTGGCGTCGTTTGCCTGGTATCCGCGCTGCAATTCCACGGGATTGGGACGCAAGCGCCGCATCAGGTGTGGCTCGCGCTGCCTCGTGGCAGGAATCGTCCGCGCGGCATGAGTCTACCCCTGCGCTTCTGCCAGTTTTCCGGTGCGGCCTACACCTTCGGGATCGAAGAGCACCCCCTCGCCGGGGGATCCGTGCGGGTTTACTCGCCGGCGAAGACGGTGGCCGACTGTTTCAAGTATCGACATAAATACGGCCTCGATGTTGCGGTCGAGGCGCTGCGTGAAGGCTGGCGGGCTGGGAAATTCTCCATGAAGGATCTCGCGGCGGCAGCGGCGGTTTGCCGGATCAGCCGGATCATGCAGCCCTATCTGGAGATGCTGACATGAGTGCCGCCGCGACGAATCCGGCGGCATCGGTGAAGGCGCGATTGCAGAGCGAAGCCGCTCGGCGCGGAGACGATTTTGGTCTGTTGCTCGTGCGCTACGGAATCGAGCGGCTGCTCTTTCGACTGAGCCAGTCAGCCTATGCCGACCGCTTTCTGCTGAAGGGAGCGATGCTGTTCGTTGTCTGGGACGAGAAGACGCATCGCCCGACGCGGGACCTCGATTTGCTGGGCTTCGGCCCCTCGGAGAAAGGGGACCTCCAACAGCTGTTTCAGGAGGTGGTGACGCTGCCGGTTGTAGATGACGGTTTGGTGTTCGATCCCGCGTCTATTCGCGCGGAGGAAACCCGGGAGGACAAAACCTACGGCGGTGTCCGCGTCCGGATCATGGCCAAACTCGGGCCGGCGGAGGTGCCCATCCAAATCGATGTCGGCGTCGGCGACGCGGTGACGCCCGCGCCAGAAACGGCGAATTTTCCAGCGCTGCTGGACTTTCCGGCGCCGCAGGTGCGCACGTATCCCGTTTACACGGTCGTAGCGGAGAAATTCGAGGCGATGGCGAAGCTCGGCATCGCCAACACGCGGATGAAGGACTTTCACGACGTGTGGTTTCTTACGCAGCGATTTCAACTGGATGGCCCCACGCTATGCCGTGCGATCGAGGCGACCTTTGCTCGCCGGAAGACCCCGTTGCCCGTATGGCCGGACCCGTTGAGCAACGCGTTCGCCAGAGACGCGACCAAGCAAACGCAGTGGGCTGCATTTGTGCGCCGTAACGGCCTCACCGGTCTGCCCGGACAGTTCGCCGACGTGGTCGTCGCGATCCGGGGCCAACTCGAACCCCTGTTTCGCGGGTAATGGCGCTTGATGCGCCGCTGAAACCGTTCCGGGTGCCGGGAAATACACGCAACGGTCCTCTGTCGTTGCAGGCACCTGCTCCCGTTCGCCCGGTCGGAGGGCATCCGAGCTCGATCGCGAGATCAAAGTACAAAGCCTGAGCCTCCGGTTTGGTAGCCGACGCCTGAGCCGCTGCTGCTCGTCGGGGCCAAGCAGTCAACCTGCGGGTGCCGTACTAAGAGGATCGTCCGCGCGTTCACTCCCGCTCGGCGAGTTCCGCCTTGAGTGCATTGAGGGCCTTCGCGGGGTCCTGGCTCCAGCACCAAGTGTCGTGGGACGACATCCCCGGGCCGCCCTCGGCGTAGTGGTCGACGCAGACCGCGACGACCTCGCAGGCGCTCAGGAAGGCGAGCGTCCGCGAGAGAGTTTCGCCGTTCTCGTCGCGGTGCACAAATTCCCGGAAGAGATCAGAGGCCGGTCTCCAGACCTCGCCGAAGGTGACGTCGAGGTTGATCAACAGGTGATCATCGCACTGCTGGCCGAGCTTGCCGCAGTAGGGGCACGCGCAGGGGACAAACCACAAAGCCTAACCCTCGGCATCGCCGACTCCCGGCGACGCGGCCTCCGCCGGGTCGTCGCCGGTGCCGAGGGCGGCGAACAGCGCGACCTGTAGAACGGGCGCTGGCGCGGGGAGAGGCGTGACGTCTTCTCAGTTTCCACTATAAATCAGCCCGATGGACTTTGCTCTGATTCGCGCCTCAATCGACGAGCT
>CAIPGK010000035.1 GCA_903864575.1 uncultured Chloroflexota bacterium | reverse complement strand
GGGGTGGGGGTCGGGCTTGGGGTCGGTGTGGGAGTGGGCATGCCGAGCCAGAGCACCCGTTCGTTCGATTTGCCGCCGCTGAACCCGTAGGGACCGGACTGTTCTTGCGATCCTGCACCAAGGAGCCACTTGCGGACCTGATCCGGGGTGGCGCTCGGGTTCACCGAGGCGACGAAGCGGGCGATGGTCCCCGTGATAAGGGGCGTGGCCATGCTGGTGCCGCTGTAGCGGGCGAGACCGCGCGGGGTGATCGAGAGGATGCAGTCGCCCGGGGCAGCGATATCGACCGCGGAACCGAAGTTGGAGGAGCCCCAGAAGCTGTCATCGGAGTAGTACTCGCAGGTGGCGCCACCGAGCCCACCGGGCTGCGCGTCGCTGTCCGAGAAGGCGGAGACAGCGATCACCTCCGAGTAGGCCGCGGGAATGCGCGTCGAGGCGAGCTTGGACTGGTTGCCAGCTGCGACCACGACCGGAATGCCGGCGACGCGCACAAGACGGCAGATGGCCTTGTGAATCGGGGCATCGTTGCAGTTGCCGCTGTCGGTGCCGTTGCCCGCCAAACTCATGTTGACGACGTCGATCGTTGCCCGGTTCTTGTAGACCCATTCAAGCCCGCAGACGACATCGGACCACTGGCCGGTGCCGTTCGAGCCGAGGACGCGAACAGCCCAGATGCGCGCGCCGGGAGCGACGCCGACGACGTTGTTGTTGTTGTTGATGGCGGCGGCAATGCCGGCGACGTGGGTCCCGTGGGATTCACCGTCGCTGTAATCCGGTATCTTGGACGAGCTCTTGTCCTTGCCGCTGCCCTTTTTCTTCTTCTGGGTGTCGGCATCGTTCGGGGCGATGCAGGAGAATCCGCCGGCGATGTTCAGATCGGGATTGGGGCCAACACCGGTGTCGACGATCGCGATGTCGGCATCGAACGGCTGCCTCGGCAGGCTTGCGCCGACCCGACCGACGCCCGTGGGCGTCTTTTGGCTTCTGGCTTCGGCATCAAGCTTGATCTCCGGTCCGATGCGCTTGCCCTGGATACGGACCTTGCCATCCGGCGCGATCGCGGACACGCGGCTATCGGATCGAAGGCGCGCCACGGCATCCGCCGGGAGATCGGCGGCGAAGCCGGTGAAGACATCGGTGTAGAGATGTTTCGGCGTGACGCCGAGTTGGGCGGCGGCCAGCGCGGGGTCGGAACCGGGCGCCAGTTCGACGATCGCCTGCGCGTTCCCGTCGACCGTCTTCAACTTTGGCGCGGCGGCAACCGCGCCGGGACCAACCAGTGGCATCAGCGCAGGACCGGTCATCAGCAGGGTCAGAGCGACGATCGCCAGACGCTTTCCGGCGCCCCGGGCATCGAATGTGTGAAACAGCACGATAGCGGCTCCCGTGCGGTGCGTTCGAGCGGCATCCCGGCAAGTATCCCAAAGCGGACGAGCCGGCCCTGATGCCATCAAAACGAGTGTACGCCACGAAATGTTGCATCGCCGTTACACCGGCGGTCCCGAAATACGGAACGGGAGGCATTGGAGGTTGGCGAGCGGCCCGTTCCGGCGTGTTTGGGACCGATGGCGTTCAGGCTGGATGCAGACCGATCCGAGCCGGATTCGTCACCGATGGAGGGCTGGCGAATCGTGGCGGAGCCAGCGAGACCTGGACCGTTCCGGGGATGACGTCGCCGCCGGCGATCCGCAAACCCGGGAGCTGTTGGCGCGCGGCTGCTGTCGCCGGTCCCGCGCCGGTGTTGGGCGGGGTCTTGGCGCCGGTGCAGTTGAAGATCCAGATGCTGCTGCGCTTGCCCGCGGTGACGGTGACGTTGCCTTTCGCATCCACGCTGTCAGATTCCGCGCGGCACCATTTCGCGCCGACCTCGGTGAGTTGGTAGAGCCCGGGGGGCGCATCGATGAACTGGAGCGTGGAATCCTGCCCGGTGGCGCCGGTGGCGCGCGGTGCGAACTGCGTGCCGTCGAAGAACGCCAGCGCGAAGCGGACGCCAGCGCCCTGGGGGGCGCACTCGGCGCGCCAGTTGTATCCCGGAGGCGGCGAGGCGACCGGGCAGGAGAACTTCTGGACGACGATGCTGCCCGCGGTGTCGCTCACCAGGTCCGGCACATTGAAGACGTAGCAGACGATGGTCTGGCCGTTGCCGACCTCGACATCCATCGTCGTGCCGATCGAGGCGCGGTCGGGGGCGTTGGGGTCGGCTCCGCAGAAGGTGAAGACCGACTGCGCGGCATCCGCCGCGACGAGTTCGCGCACGCGGTATGGGCCGGGCTGCAGGTTGAAGAAGCGGGTGATGCCCTGCTCGCCCACGTCGCCGGTCACGCGGCGGGCGTTGACGGCCCCTGCGAGGAGGAACGGCACGTTGTTGGTGAGGGTTCGGCTCTCGGCACAGGCGTTGACGAAGTCCTCGAAGGTGACGCCTCGCAGACCCGGCGCGCAGGTGTACTTGACGACCTCGACCATCCCCGGCGCGGGTTCCGGCGGGGCGACGAAGTTCAGCACGACCACCGTGGTCAACTGGTTGACCGCGACATCCACGTCCTCGGAGGCCTCGCCCGGCAGGTCCGGGGCGATTTCGGAGAGATTGTACGTCCCGCTCGGCAAGGTGACCTGGTAACGGCCGTCCGCGCCGGTGGCGAACTCCCACGGGGCGTAGAAGCCCTGGTAATCCTCCATGCGGAAGCGGGCATCGCCGCGAGTGCAGCCTGCGGTCTGGCCAAGCTTGCTGGCGCTGGCATTGGAGGAATCGAAGATGTAGGTGAACTCGCCCTGTTCGCCTGCCGGGCAGATGAACTTGACGACCTGCAGCGAGCCGGTGTCCGGTGCGGGCGGCACGGGTTGATCGACGACATCCAGCACGGTCGTCGCGGCCGGGTTGACGACCACCTCGTTGACCGGCGCGGCGGCGATGTAGCCCTGCGGCGCGCTGGACTCGACCAGTCGATAGGTCCCCGCCGCGACGGTGAACCATGCACGGCCGAGTTCGTCGGTGCAGGAGATCGTTTCGCGGTTTGGCTCGAGCACGAAGCAGGCGTTGGCGAGCGGTTCGCCATTCGGATCGGTCTTGCGAACGAGCACGCGACCTGCGCGCAGGGTGTTGGCAACCACGACCTGCGCGGTCCGGTTCTCCTCGATGATCACCTTCCGGTCGGCCGCCGGTTGCCAGACCGCGGAGGGAGCCTGTGTTTCGCGCAGGAGGTACTCGCCGACGCCAACGCCGGTGAAGCGGATCAGGCCGTCGCGCGCGCCGTCATCGCCGTCGCAGCGCGGGCCGGAGACGATGGCGTCGCCGTCCGTGAGGGCGAAGCATGCGCCAGCCAGCAACTGGTTTGCCGCGTCGGTCTTGGTGATGGTGAGGTTGCCGATGCGGCTCGGCGGCGGCAGGGGTTGATCGGTGACCGTAACGCTTGCCCGGGCGCCGGGGTTGACGGCGGCGGTCAGGTCGCCGGCGCGGGCGTAGCCGCCGGGAGGACGGGTTTCACGAATGGTGTAATCGCCCGGGGCGACGCCTTGCAGGAGGATCAGTCCGTCGGCGGTGTTGGCGTCGCTGGGGTCGTTGTCGCAGAGGTCGTAGCCGCCGGAGCCGCCGTCGTCGAAGACCTGGAAGCAGGCTCCGGCGAGGGCGATGCCCGAGGGATCGACCTTGCGGATCAGCAGGCTTCCCGGCCTCGCGGAAATGGTGATCGTGGTGTCGATGGTCTCGCCTGCGAGCACGCGGATCGCCGTGTCATTTCCGCTCGCGTAGCCTTCCGGCGCGCGGGTCATGCGGACGACATAGGAACCGGGAACGACGTTCTCGAAAACCG
>CAIPGK010000034.1 GCA_903864575.1 uncultured Chloroflexota bacterium | reverse complement strand
GGGGGTGCCGTGGTTCGCAGGCTACATTCGGGACATCACCGACCGCGTGGAGATGGAAGGGGCACTCCGCGAAAGCGAGGAGCGCGCCCGCGGCGCATTCGAGAACGGTCCCATCGGCATGTCCCTCGTGCAACTCGACGGCTCCATCCTCGACGCCAACCGCTCCCTCCAGGAACTGCTCGGCTTCGACGACGAACCGATGGTCAACCGCTCCTGGCCCGCGCTCGTCGCCCCCGCCGATCGCGAGGATGTCAAGACCGACTTCGCCACCCTGATCGCCGGCGAGGCGTTGGCCAGCGAACGCGACTGCCGCTTCCTCCGGGCCGACGGCACGATGGTCTGGGTCCATCAGGCCGTCTCGATGGTGGCCGACCGCCACGGCGACCCCTCGCTCTTCGTCTGCCAACTCGTCGATCTCACCGAAGCGCGGGAATCCGACCGCCTGAAGAACGAGTTCGTCGCGACCGTCTCCCACGAATTGCGCACCCCCTTGACGGCGATCACCGGCTTTGTCGATCTCATGCTCGATGGCGCTGCGGGGGAACTCAACCCGACGATGGAGCGCTTCCTCACCGTCGCGCAGGGCAACGGACGCCGCCTCGGCAACCTCATCAACGATCTGCTCGACATGTCCAAGATCGAGGCCGGAAAGGTCGAACTCCGGCTGCTGCCGACGGACCTCGCCACCGTCGCCGAGCAGGCCGTCCACAGCGTGACGCCGCAAATGGAGGCCAAGGATCAGACCCTGACGGTCGTCATCCCCGAAGGCTTGCCGCCCGCGCTCGCAGACACTACCCGCCTCGTCCAGATCCTGACCAATCTGCTCTCCAACGCCAACAAGTACACGCCGGAGGGCGGCAGCATCGGTCTGGCCGCCAGCGTGCGCGATGACCTCATCCACATCGCCATTTCGGACACGGGCGTCGGCCTCACGGCGGAGGAGCAGGCCCGCGTCTTCGACCGGTTCTACCAGGCGCAAGGCTCCAACCGGAAGATCACGGGGGGAACGGGGCTTGGCCTCGCCATCACCCGATCGCTGGTCGACCTGCACGGCGGTTCGATCGGGCTGACCAGTGCCCATGGCGAGGGGTCGACCTTCTGGTTCACGCTGCCCATCGCGGCGGAGGCCCAATGATGAGCGACCGCGCGCATCGCATCCTGATCGCCGAAGACGAACCCGACCTGCTGCTGCTCATCTCCGCGACCCTGATGTCGGCCGGCTTCGATGTCGTCGAAACGGCGGACGGCATCGACGCCCTCGCCGCCGCCCGCCAACACCTGCCGGATCTGGCCCTTCTCGATGTGATGCTCCCCGGGCTCACCGGCCCGGAAATCGCGCGGGCCCTGCGGGAGGATCCTGCAACTGCCGCCATGCCGATCGTCATGCTCTCCGCGCGCGGGCAATCCGACGACGTGGAACAGGGCCTCGAGTCCGGGGCCGACCACTACATGGTCAAGCCCTTCATCCCCAGTGACCTGATGCGCGCCCTTCGGGCGATCCTCGCCGGCGAGTTGCCGGGAACCGACTGATCGAGCGGAAGGCCTGCCCCATGACCCTCGCCCATTTTCCCGACGGCTTCACCTGGGGAGCGTCATCCTCCGCGTACCAGATCGAGGGCGCGGTTCGCGCCGAAGGCCGCGAAGAGTCGATCTGGGACCTCTTCTGCAATCGGCCGGGCGCCATCGACGACGGCTCCGACGGCCGGTTCGCCTGCGACGCCTACGACCGGATTCCCGAGGACATCGCCCTGATGCAGGAGCTTGGCCTTCAGGGATACAGGTTCTCGGTGGCGTGGCCGCGCATCCACCCCGATGGTTCGTCACGCGTCAATCAGCCCGGACTCGACCACTACCGGCGGCAGGTTGATGCCCTGCTCGACGCCGGCATCACCCCGATGATCACCCTCTACCACTGGGACCTGCCGCGCCCCCTCCAGAGCCGGGGCGGCTGGGCCAACCGCGATACCGCCGCCCGGCTGGGCGAGTTCGCCGACACGGTCGGGCGCGCCTTCGGCGACCTCGTGCCGCGCTTCATCACCGTCAACGAGCCGTGGGTCCACGGGTGGCTCGGACATTTCATGGGCATCCACGCGCCCGGTTTGCACGATTTCGGCATTGCGCTCGCCGCCAATCACCACCTCATGCTGGGCCACGCCGAAGCGATGGAGGCATTTCGGGCATCCGCGCCGAAAGCCGAGGCGGGCATTGCGCTCGTGCTTTCCCCTGCCTCTCCGTTCGGCGACTCCAATGCCGACCTCGAAGCCGCCCACCGGCAGGACGGCTGGATCAACCGCTGGTACCTCGACGCCCTCTACCGCGGCGCCTACCCGGACGACATGCTCGACCTGTACCGCGCCTCCTTGCCCGAAATCGGCGCTGATGACCTCGCCCGCATTGCGCAACCGACCGACTTCCTGGCCATCAACTACTACTTTCGCACCACCGTCCGCTGGAACCGGGACGGTGGCCCCCTCCAGATTGAACGGGTCATACCGCCCAACGCCCAGGTCTCCGGCATGGGGTTCGAGATCGATCCGGACGGCCTGTACGAAACGCTGGTCCGCGTTCACCGCGACTATGCGCCGGTGAAGATCGTCATCGCCGAGAACGGTCTCTCCGTGGAGGACCGCCTCGTCGACGGCGCGGTGGATGACCCTGTCCGCGAGCGCTACCTGCGGGAGCACCTGCTGGCCGCCCACCGCGCGATCGCGGAGGGCGTCCCGCTGGACGGGTATTACTGCTGGTCGCTCATGGACAACTTCGAGTGGAACCACGGCTACACCCAGCGCTTCGGGCTGGTTTACACCGACTTCGCCACGCAGGACCGGATCATCAAGCGGAGCGGCCGATGGTACGCCGGTGTGACGCGCGAGAACGCCGTCCCGGCCTGACCACACCGCTACAGGTCCGTCCCCATGAAATGCCAGTCGCCATGCCGCGCGGCGGGGATGGCTGACTCGGGATGGGCCGCGATCTCGACAAACCCTTCAGCCATGGAGAGCGCGCACCACCGCTGCGGCCCTGCCGGGAGCGCTCCCGACCCAATCCATCGCATCCTCCCCGCCACGTACACTTCCTGTCCATGAGCGCATTCGATCACGATCCACGCTGGCGCGACCTCGCGAATATCCTGACCGGCCACGCGACGGGCGTCGGTCCCGGCGATCGCGTGCTGGTCGCCATGCGCGAGCCGGAGGTATTCCCGCTCGCCGCGGCCGTCCACGAGGCCGCCATCCGGGCCGGAGGGTATCCGCAAACCATCCTCTCCGCCGCCGCCTTCGACCGCGCCCTGCTCAGTGCCGGGAGCGACGCCGATCTCTCCCGCGAACCCGATCTCGAACGCCTCGCCTACGAGTGGGCCGACGTGGCCATCGTGCTCCGGGGCGCGCGCAATCCGCACGAGTTCTCCGATCTTCCCGCCGCCCGGATGGCCCTTCACCGAACCGCACAGGGAGCGATTTCCGCGCTCCGCACGGCGTCCACCCGGTGGACCCTCGTCCGCGTTCCCAACGAATCCTTCGCCCAGCAGGCCGGGATGCCGCTCGGCGCGGCCATGGAGTACTTCTTTGACGCCTGCCTGCGCGACTGGGCCGCGGAGGGACGCCGTTGGCAGGTCATCGCGGACCGTCTCGCGGCCGGGACGGAAATCGCCGTTTCCGGCCCCGGCGTCGATCTCTCGTTCAGCACGGCTGGGCGCCGCTGGGTCGTCGGGGACGGCAGGATCAATGTCCCGGATGGCGAGGTCTACACCGCGCCGGTGGACGGCTCACTCCAGGGCGAGGTGAGGTTCGATTGGCCGCAGGTTTGGTCCGGGCAACTGGTCGAGGGCATCAGGTTGCGGTTCGAGCGCGGCGAGGTCGTCGCGGCATCGGCAACCCGCGGCGAGGAGCACCTGCACGCGGCAATCGCGATGGACGACGGCGCGCGGCGCTGCGGCGAGATCGGCATCGGCGTCAACGAGAGCATCACGAGGCCGGTCAACGATCTGCTGTTCGACGAGAAGATCTTCGGCACGATCCATCTCGCCCTCGGCCGCGCCTATGCTGAATGCGGGGGCGTGAATCAATCCGCGCTGCACTGGGATCTGGTGAAGGATCTTCGCAGCGGGGGGCGGATCACGGTCGACGGCCGCCCGCTCTTCGCGGACGGCCGTTTCCTGACCGGCTGATTGCACTGGCTCTACTCGACCCAGGTCACATGGGTGAGGATACGGGAGCCATCCGGCAGGGTGTCGATCTGCACGGTCTCCGAGCCGGGAGCGCCAGTTCGCAAGTCAGGCAACGGGAGCGCCAACCGCTCCTCCGGCGTCACCGGCACGAGGCGCGGGTTGCGTTCCACCGTCTGGGTGCGGTCGCCATTGCCGTAGAGCTTCTT
>CAIPGK010000033.1 GCA_903864575.1 uncultured Chloroflexota bacterium | reverse complement strand
GGTTCGCCGGGGAAATCCGGGATGAGCTCGCGCGCGCCGGGGTGCATGCGAATCTCGACCGCCTCAAACGGAACCGGGTCCGTCACGATGGCGCTTCGCGGCAGGTCCGCATCCAGCGCTCGGAGCCTGAATCGCTCGCAGGTCGCCGCGTTCTCCTGGTCGAGGATGCGGTGAGCAGCGGCCTCGGCGCCAGCGCCGCGGCGGACTGGGTCGTCCGACAGGGCGCGTCCGAGTGGCGAGTCGCCTGCCTGCTCGACCGCCGGCAGGCACGCTTGCTCGACCTTCCGATCGACTGGTCGGCGTTCGACGCGCCGGACCAACCGCTGGCCGGCCATGGCCTCATGCTCCACCGGCAATTCAGCGATCTTCCAGCGATCACCACCGTCACGGGGTGACCGGAATCGGCGAAAGCCAGCCACATGCGGAACGGGCGGCCACGTGGCCGCCCGTTCCGACAATCGCGCCCGGATTCCGAGGGGGAAGGAAAGGGGGAGTGCAGCGGCTCCTTGGGGGAAGCCGCCCCCTCCGGCGGAGCCACGGTGGAGGGGTGCGGCGCGCGCGCACCGCATGGCAGCACGCGAAGTGACGGGTCCGGACACGTGACGCGTTGACGGCACCACCGCCGATTCCGGTGATTCCACGCTATGCTGCGACGCATTGGAGATGCCATGTGGGCCGTTTCATCATCGGATCGTCAGCCATGCATGGGACCGGAGAACGCAACCACCATGCCACCGGCAGCCTGCCTCCGCCCGCTGGCATCACGATCGCCCACCCCTGGTATTGGTGGGGGCCACTGGGCGCCCCGCCCGATCCGCCCGATCTGGCCCGCCTGATCGAGGTGGGTGCGCTCTCGCCCGCCGTCGCCGCCATGCTGGCAGCAGCGACCCACGCGGGCGCATCGATCGCAGCGGTCGCGATGCCAGGCGGCGCGGGAAAAACGACGCTCATCACTGCGCTCGCCGCCGCTCTTCCCGACAGCCGCCAACCGGTTCACCTGCGCGGCCGATTCGAGGAATTCACCGCCTTTGACGATCCGGACCGCGGCCCGCGTTCAACATCGGTCCTTGTCAACGAACTCAGCGACCACCTGCCAATCTACCTCTGGGGGCCAGGACTCCGCCGGCTTGCGGCGCTGCGCTCCCGCGGGTTTCAACTGCTCGCCACCGCTCATGCGGAGGACGCCGCAGGGCTCGCGCGGCTTCTCTCGGGACCCGGCGCGGAACTGTCCCTGACCGTGGCGGTCGGAATGTTCGATCTCATCCTCAGAGTCGAACCGGGCGCAAGGGTCGCACTGGTTGAACTCCCGGCACATCACGTGGAGGGTGCAACTCGCGGGCTCGCCGGGTCCGCCGACCATCCAGCGGTACGAACGTGGCTTCGCGATGCGGCCGCAAGATCGCCCGTCTTCTCCGCGATGAACCCGGACGCGCTGGCTCCCTGGGAAGCATGGGCGGCAACCCCGATGGCTCCTTCCGTATCCGGGGAGCGTCCCGGCGCGATGCTTGCGATGCAGGACGCCAAGCGGGCGCGACGTGCCGCGTCGCCTTGACACGCCCCCCCTCGCATGTAGCATGGGATCATTCCCGACGCGGCGAGGCAGGACGTTTTCCGCCGCACGACCGGCCTCTTCGCCGGCCCCGGCGCCGCACTGTCGCCATACAGCGAGGATCTCGCCCATGACGTCATCCCGGACCACTTCCACCGGCCATGTCCGACCGGCCACCCTCGGAGCACTTCGGGAATCAGGCTACCGGCCGCGCACGATTCGCGAGGAAATGCGCGAAAACCTGATCGCGAAAATCCGCCGCGGGGATGAACTTTTTCCCGGCGTCGTCGGCTACGACGAGACAGTCGTGCCGCAGATCGAGAACGCCATCCTCTCCGGACAGGACATCATCCTGCTCGGCGAGCGCGGCCAGGCCAAGACCCGCATCGCCCGCAGCCTCGTGAACCTGCTCGACGAGGCCGTTCCGGTCGTCGCCGGATCCGAGATCAACGACGATCCACTGGAGCCGATCTCGAAGTTCGCCCGTGACCTGATCGTGGAACACGGCGACTCCACCCCGGTGGAGTGGATCGGCCGTGACCGCCGCTACGGCGAGAAACTCGCAACCCCCGACACGACCATCGCGGACCTCATCGGCGAGGTCGACCCGATCAAGGTGGCGGAGGGGCGCTACCTGACCGACGAGCTCACCATTTCCTACGGGCTGATACCCCGGACGAACCGCGGCATTTTCACCCTCAATGAACTGCCGGACCTCGCTGAGCGGATTCAGGTCGGCTTGCTCAACATCATGGAGGAGCGGGACGTCCAGATTCGTGGGTACAAGATCCGGCTGCCGCTCGACGTTTTCGTCGTCGCCTCCGCCAATCCCGAGGACTACACCAACCGCGGCAGGATCATCACTCCGCTCAAGGATCGCTACGGTTCCCAGATCCGCACGCACTATCCGGAAACCATCGACCTCGAAATGACGATCATGGAGCAGGAGCGGCAGCCCTTTGCCACTGACGGCGTCGAGATGACCGTTCCGGACTTCATGCGCGAAATCGTGGCGGAGATCACGCACATCGCGCGTCGGTCCCACGACATTTCGCAGCGGTCTGGCGTTTCGGTCCGGATGAGCGTCGCCAACTACGAGAATCTCGTGTCAAACGCCACCCGCCGGGCGATCCGGCTCGGCGAGCGGCAGTCGGCCCCACGCATCAGTGACCTCGCGGGCCTGCTCGCCAGTACATCCGGCAAGATCGAACTCGAGGGCGTCGGCGAAGTCCGCGAGGATCAGGTCGTGGACAAACTTGTCCAGACCGCCGTGGCCAATACCTTCAACCGCCACTTCTCGGTGCGGCAGTTCGAACGCCTCGTGCAGGCATTCGAGAATGGCCTCGTCGTCGAGTCGTCGGACATGATGCCGTCCTTTGACTACGTGAACCAGATCAGTCATCTCGACGGAATCAGCGAGGCGGTCGGCAAGCTCGGCGTCGGGGGGAACCCTGCCGCAGTCGCCTCGGCCGTCGAGTTCATCCTCGAAGGCCTCCATCTCAACCGTCGTCTGAACAAGGACGAGGGACGCGGCCCGGCCCGGTACAGCAGGTAGCCCACAGGCCGGGCCAGAGGAGCCAGCTTCCATCATGCCCATCTTTCGTTCCGGCTCCCGCTACTCGCGCTGGGACGGATCCCAGCAGATCGACTCGCTGACCGCCGACGACCTGATGAAGGCGATGGGCGAGGACCTGATGCAGGATGGCGACCTCAACCGCGCCCTCCAGCGCCTCTTTCGCTGGGGTTTCGAGAAGCAGGACGGCGAGCATGTTCCCGGTCTCCGGGAGCTGATGGAGCGTGTCCGCGAGCGCAAGCAGGAGGAGCTCTCCCGCTATAACCTCGGCTCCATGCTCGACGACATCAAGGAGCGACTCGCCCAGATCGTCCAGACCGAGCGCGACGGCATCCAGAAACGCCTCGACGAGGCCCGCGCCGAGTCGCAGGATGACGACATCGACTATGCCGACCGCCCCGCCCCCGGCGGCAGAACGGCCGCCGAACGACGGGCGGACCAACCGCCGGCGGAACCGACGGGAACGGACCAGCGCGGGCAACCCGGCGAAACCGGAGAACCCGGTGAGGGCGCAGAAGTCTCGTCTCGCCCCGACCCCGCCCTCATGCAGATGCTCGAGAAGATGGCCCGGAAGAAACTGGACCATCTCGACCAGTTGCCGGACGACCCCGCCGGAGCCATCAAGGGCCTGCAGGACTACGACTTCATGACCCCGGAGGCGCGGGCGCAGTTCAACGACCTCCTCGAGATGCTCCAGCAGCAGATGCTCCAGCAGGCATTTCAGGGAATGGAGCAGGCGCTCTCCAGCATGAGCCAGGAGGATCTCGCCGAGACGCGCCAGATGATGCGTGAACTCAACGAAATGCTGGAACGGCAGCAACGGGGAGAGAACCCCAACTTCGACGAGTTCATGCACCGCTGGGGCCACAATTTCGGCCCTGACGTGAAGAGCCTCGACGACCTCATGGACCGTCTCCAACAGCAAATGGGCGCCATGCAGCAACTGATGCAAAGCATGACCCCGGAGCAACGGCAGCAATTGCAGGGGATGATGCAGGCCGCGATGCAGGACGACGGCATCCGGCAGGAGATGCAGCGACTCGGCGAGAACCTCGGCCAGATGATGCCAACAGACGAGTGGCGCAAGCGCTACCAGTTCAGTGGCGACGAGTCGCTCACGCTGGCCGAGGCGATGCGGATGATGGACCGCCTCAAGCAACTGGACGATCTGGAGTCCCAATTGCGTGATGTCCGCGACTGGCAGGATCTCGCCAACGTGGACGAGGCGAGGGTCCGAGATCTCCTCGGCGAGCAGGAGCAGGAGCAGATGGGGCAACTCCAGCAGTTCGCCCGCATTCTCGAGGACGCCGGCTACATCAAGCAGACCAGGCGCGGATACGAACTCACGCCGCAGGGCGTTCGCAAGATCGGCGAGAAAGCGCTCTCCGACATCTTCGCGGACCTCAAGCGGGACCGCATCGGCCAGCACGACATGCGCCGATCGGGTGGAGCGGGTGACCGCACCGACATGACCAAGAACTACGAGTGGGGTGACCCGTTCCTGCTCGACATCCCCAAGACCATCATGAACGCCGTGCAGCGCGGCGAGGAACCCGGCGAGGGCGGCGTGCGTCTGCAGCCGCGCGATTTCGAAGTCTACCGAACCGAATACGCCACCCGCGTCAGCACCGTCCTGATGATCGACATGTCCCGGTCCATGCTCTACAACGGCTGCTTCAATGCCGCCAAGAAGGTCGCGCTCGCGCTCGACTCCCTCATTCGCGGGAAG
>CAIPGK010000032.1 GCA_903864575.1 uncultured Chloroflexota bacterium | reverse complement strand
GATCATGATCGGCCCGATATGCCAGGCCGGAAAGTCGGGGTTGGCGCCGATCAGCCCGAGAATCGGCATGATGATGTCGCCTACCATGGAGTCGACCACCGACTTGAACGCAGCGCCGATGACGACCGCCACTGCCAGGTCGACCACGTTGCCGCGAAACAGAAACTTCTTGAACTCCTCGAACATCCGGGCCTCCTCCGCGTCCCTTCAGACACTGCGAAAACCCCCCAGCGGGATAGTACAACCGAAGCGTCCGATCCGAAACAGGGTCGTGCCGGATCTCGCCGCCCGCGCCCCCTGATCGACCGAACGGGTCTCCGGTCCCTCCGTCAGCGGCTGGCCCCGTGACGTGCCTTTCCAGCATGATCTACCCTTCACGGACAACGCGTCCCCGCGGCTCAAGATCGATGGCGCGAGCCGCGACGCAACGCACCTCCACCTCCGGGCGTGGTTCGTGCAGGCGCGGCGCCGCCTTCACCGGCGACAGGCGCCAGATCGACCAGAACGGGGGCGCCCATGATCGCTTCCAACCATGAGACCCGATCTGCGGGGAGCACGGCGGTCCCGTCCAATCACGCTGTGCGGTCAGGCGCCTCCGGGCAGCAGCGGGTCGCCGTGCTCGGTGCAGGGCTGCTCGGATGCTCGCTCGCGCTCGAACTCGCGCGGCGCGGTTGCCGTGTCGACCTGTTCGACCGGGCGAACCGCCCGATGACCGGCGCGGCCCTCGTCAACGAGGGCAAGCTCCACCTTGGCTTCCTCTGGGCGAAAGATCCCTCCCTCGCCACCGCGCGACTGATGGCCGAGGGGTCCCTCCAATTCTTCCCCCTGCTCCGGCGATGGCTCGGCGGCGCTGCGGACGATCTGCCCATCTCCTCGCCGTTCATCTATGCTGTCCCCCACGATTCGATGCTGCCGCCGGATCAGGTGCTCGATCACATCAGCCGGATCGATGCGCTGATCCGCGCCATCGAGGTCGAGATCGGGGTCGCGGGCGATGATCCCGATGCGCCGGCACGAAACCGAGCCATCGCCGCCTGTCACGCCGAACCGCTCTCCCGCGCCGATCTCGAGGCGAGCTTCGCGCCGGACCGGATCGCCGCCGCCGCGCGGACGCCAGAAATCTCGGTGCACCCCGCGGCGGT
This sequence comes from uncultured Chloroflexota bacterium, assembly GCA_903864575.1. GTDB lineage: Bacteria > Chloroflexota > Chloroflexia > Thermomicrobiales > UBA6265 > CADCWF01. The sequence goes on along the minus strand of CAIPGK010000032.1, from coordinate 1,635 downwards.
CGCGGCGCTCGTTCAGCAAGCCATCGCCGCTGAACCGTCGATCGCCTTCCACCCCGCGCACAATGTCGAACGGGTGGAAGTCGGGAGCGCCGGATGCGAGGTCCTCGTCAAGGGCCAGCGAGCCGCGACGTTCGACGCTGCCGTCAACGCCCTTTGGGACGGCCGCCTCGCCGTGGACACGGCATCCGGTCTCGCTCCCGATGGACCGTGGCGCTGGCGCACCAAGTACAGCCTCCGCATCCCGGTCGCGCTCGGCGATTACGGCATCCCGTCGGTGACGATGGTGCTCGGGCCGTTCGGTGATTTCGCCGACTACCGGAACGGCGAGTCCCTGCTGTCGTGGTATCCGGCGGGGCTGATGGGCATCGAGGACGGCATCGAGCCACCCATCGCATGGAGCGCCCCCTCGACAGAACGCGTCGCCACCATCCGCCACGAAACGATCGCCGCGCTTGCGGTGCGCTGCCCTGCCATCTCGTGTCTCCCTGACGCGGCGATCGCCACCGCTCGCCTCGTCGGCGGCCCCATCTTCGCCGCAGGCGCCAGCGACATCACCGACCCGGAAAGCGGGCTGCATGAGCGGACCCGGGTAGGCATCCGCTCCATTGGACGCTATCACAGCGTGGATCCCGGGAAATACTGCCTCGCGCCGCTGATGGCGATGCGCGTGGCGGACATCATCGCGGAGGACGACCCATGACCGCCCAGCCGGAGATCACCGTCTGCATCCCGGTCTACCAGCGCGCGGACCTTGTCAGAGATACCCTCGCCTCCATCGCTCAGCAGACCCACGATACCTTCCGCGTCCTCATTTCAGTCGATCCCTCGACGGACGGCTCGCTGGAGATTTGCCGCCAGTGGGAGCGCGATCCCCGCTTCCGCGTCGTCGCCCAGCCATCACGACTTGGGTGGCCGGGCAATGTCAACTGGCTGCTCAGGCAGGTGACGACACCCCGACTCTGCATCATGCCTCACGACGACTGGGTGGAGCCTGACTATCTCGCGCGCCTCGCAGCCGCCCTCGACGAATCCCCCGGCGCTGCCATCGCCTATTGCGACATCGTGATCGAGCGTGATGGGTCCATACTGACCGCCGAGCCACTGAACGGCGATCCCTGCGCCCGTGTCTGCGCCTTCCTCCTGCACCACCTGAACGGCGTGCAATGGCGCGGGTTGATCCGCACCGAGGCGGCGCTGGCCACCAATCTCCATGAATGCGAACACGACGGCTTCGCCGCGGACACGCTCTGGCTGCTGGCGCTCGCGGCATTCGGCGACTTCGTGCGCGTGCCGAACGCCATCTACCACAAGCGGTATCCGCTCGACAGCGTGACCGCCGGCTGGGACCGCTGGCGGAAAGCCGACCTCGATGCCCACCTCCTGACTCACCACGCCAATTGCCTCCTGGTCGCCTTGGCCGCACGCCCGTGGACAGAGGAGGAGCGCCACGCCATCGCCGCCGCCGCGGCAGTTCGCGCGGCCACCTTGCCCGGTCTCTCGGGCACCGGGAGCACCGCCGAGCTCATCCAGCGAGTCGGCGACTTCATCCTGCGCGCCGCTGGAGCCGTTCCGTCACGTTCGCCCGCGCCCAACCCCGCCTCAATCCCGCCGGATCTCGCCAACGAGATTACAGAT